>DASWJH010000025.1 GCA_036397255.1 Nitrospiria bacterium | reverse complement strand
TGCATTCCTCCTTTCCGACCATCTCTCCCTCCCGTCTTCACAAGAAAGATCGATGGTACCCCTCTTTTATGAGGAATGCCCCTTAAACCTGGTACACTTTTCATGACCATTTTTGGTACATTTTCTCATGACCAGTGACACCTGTTCGACCGCGCTTGTCGGAACGAGGAGAAAGCGGGAGAACTGATCGAAGAGGTTGACGCTCGGATTCCTGAAGCGACGGACGAGTTCCTCGAACTCCTCAAGGAGGCGCAGCCCCAACTGGAGGTTTCGGAGGAGGTGGCGAAAAAGCTCAGAATCACCCTGGGACTCCTGATCAGCCGCGGGGAAATGAAACCTGAATGCTAGGGGTTGGAGGGAAAAATCGTTTGAGGTTAAAGGTTAGAGGGTGGAGACCTTCTTTGCAAAAAAACGTGAGTGGTGAGGCGTTAGGGGTGAGGGGGCGTGAAGCGAAGAACGTTTGAGGTTCGAGGTAAGCCCTTAAGAATACGTGAAGAGTGAGGGGTGGTAGGGACAGTGATGAGTAAAGGGTGATGGGTAAAACCAGATAAACCAAATAAACCAGACGAACCAGATAAACGAGATAAACCAGACAAACTAAACAAACAAAATGAACCAGAAAACCAGTCCGGTGGTTTCGGTGGGTTTACCTATTTCTTGCTTTACCTCAGGAAAAACTTTATAACTTTCCGTGCGGTGAAAATTCGTATCCGGCATCGGGACCTAATATAGAGAGGCGATAAGTTCGTGGTAACCGGTTCGTCAAAACAAAATGTGCTCGAAGAAAAGATAAGAACCTATTTCGGCGCCAAACGAGAAGTCATTGCGGTTTATCTGTTTGGATCTTTTGCTCGAGGCAAAGAACGTGATCGAAGCGACGTCGATCTTGGCATTGTCTTGGATGCCCAAGATCGCGATTTATTCAGTGAAAAGAGAAACGAATATCTCGTAGAGCTGGGCCGTATTCTAAGAAAGGATATCGATCCGGTGATATTGAACGTTGCCGGCCAGGAACTTTGGAAGCAGGTCTTTGCAAAGGGAAAATGTATTCTGGTCAGGGATCAGCGGAAACTGGCCCGGCATAAAATGGTCATGATGGCCAGAATCGCCGAATTCGGTCCCTACCGGAATCGGATGCAATCGGGATTGATCAGAAAGGTGATGGCGGTTGATCCATTGGTTGACAGGGATCTGGATCTGATACTGGCGAAAGCCAGTTCTTTGAAAAGACACTAAAGCCGTGTTCTCGAAAAACGAAACACGGACCTTTGGACGTTTATAGCGGATCTCGACCGGCAGGAAAGTATCCTGTTCAATCTTCAGATGGCTGTGCAGAATTGCATCGACATCGCGGCGCACATCGTCAGCGAGGAGGGCTTCGGTGTGCCGGGCAGTACAAATGAAATGTTCTACTTGTTGGAAGAAAACGGTTACCTGGATGTGGAGTTGACAGAAAGGATGGTCAAGTCGGTGGGTTTTAGAAACCTGATCGACCATGAATATGGAAAACTAGAACTGAAGCAAGTATTATGAAGTCGTGCAGGAAAATATTGAAGACCCTAATCAATTTCTCCGAACGATTTTTAATAAGTTGTGTCTGCAGAAGGACCTGCCCTTATAATGTTTTGTCTCTTTCCCTCAATAAGTTAGCACATCACATCGTCCAGTCCGAAATTCGTGCATTGTCGATTGACGCGAGGAAATTAAGGCGATCAATATGGCTCAAGGGGTCTGTGACACGGAGGTTCCTTTTCCGGCCCGACAAGGAACCGAGCGCGTCATAGAAGAGCGGATCAACCCATCCTTCTTCCCTCCCGCTCTCCTGAAAATTCGAATATCCTGAAGGAATCCATCTAATCAAACCAAGGTTTCTCTCACCTTCCCGTTAGCGCCTAACGAAGGAGTAAAAGTGTTAAAGGTTGGAAGATAGAGGTTTGAGGCGAGAACAAGACAAACAAGACAAACAAGAAAAACCAGATGAACCAGACAAATCAGATTGGGGTCACGCAGAAAGGGAAGAGGAACGTCATACAGACAGTAATTTGAATCCTTCGGATTTAGCTGAATTCAAAAGTCGGTTATCTGCACAACCAAAGATGGTTTCTTTACTTATCTTTTGCTTTATTAATTTGGCGGAAGCAAGATGAATGGCATCCAATCCTCTGAGAGGGTGCTTCTTTATCAGATCGCGCGATAACCGAAGAATATCATCATGAAGTTCGATCACCAGATAAGCAGGCCACTCCCGTTCAAACAACCGGCACACCTGCTGATATCGCATTGAGGGTAAATCTCCTTCCCGTTTCCTGCGAGTGAAGGCAGCATAAACCTCCACATAAGCAACTTTAGAAGTTGCCAGATGGTCCTGGCTTGTGAATAATGAACGAATTTTGTCCGATCCAGTTTCTGTGATATAGCGCTTAATCAAAGCGCTCGTATCCAGGTAGATCACCCGCGATCCTCAAGGAGCGTGTCAGAAATGGGTAAACCCGATATTCTAATGGAGGGAAGCTTTTTTAAGAATTTCTTCTGGGGGAGCCTGATTCTGCCTTCCCGTTCCAGGTCCGCCAACTTCATTTCTATCGAGGTAGCAGGAAGGGCGCCTCTGGAAGAAGAGATAACGGCAATGGGCTTCCCACGTTCCGTGACGATTACCTTTTCACCCTGCTTGGTCTTGCGGAGATATTGCGTTAAACGATTTTTAAGTTCTTTGACCCCAACAATGCTCATAGACACACCTCAAGTGGCTATTGTAGCTACTTTTCTTGAAAGCGTCAAGCGGGAGTCAAAACTGGAGGGAAACTAGAAATTCCTCTCCGTTATAGGGCCTCCCCCTCCAGTCCTTCCCCTTTGTAAAGGGAAGTGAGATGGGATAGAGAGAAGTAAGGGATTTCTGCCTTCCCTAAAGTCTTCTTTTAAAAACGCGTTAGGTGTGAGGCAAAAAACCTCTACTTCCCTTTGTCCCTCTTTACAAACCTGCCTGCCGCCCGCCTGCCGGACGGGCAGGGACAGGCAGGGAAAAGAAGAGAACATTAAAGGTAAGAGGTTTGAGGCGAAAACAAGACAAACAAGACAAGCAAGAAAAACCAGATGAACCAGACAAATCAGACAAGCTAAACAAACGCGTTATTAGATTCCATTGTTCCTCAATATAGTCAGGGTGGGTTCAATCCGCGGCAGGTCTTCGAGTAAAAATCTGAAATCGGTCGAATACAGGTCGAATTTTTTGAGTTCGGTCAGAGGGACAAAACGGATTTGTTTGATCTCGGGGGAGCGGGGTTTGATCTGTTCGGAACTCAGGCCTTGCCGCAAAAGCGAAAATCCGTCACGTGGGGCACAACGGAAGTAAAAGTCCAATCGAAATGGGCCTGGTTCTTCTGCAACATAGGGTATCGCATCGATTCTAAGAAGGCGGATCACCGTTATCCCGATCCCGAGTTCCTCGTATACTTCCTGCTGAAGGGCGGACTCGACCACATTGTCAGGCAAAGGCTCATGGCCGCCTCTGACAGGGTCTCCGGGAGCGGATTCGAGCGACCCGCCGGGAAGTCCCCATGCGCCTCTCGGGCGATAGCTGTGTTCAACCAAAAGGATTTCCGGGGGCGACGTTTTCTCATCGATCATGACGGCTACGGCACCGATCACCCATTTTCTGGCGAGCAATCCTTTCAGGAAACCGGCCAGCCGGGGTGGGAACGACCGCCACATACTCAACAAAACACGATGAAGTTCAGGATGGTGCTCAATGAACCGAACGATCCAAGCGAACATCTCTGTTTGCCTTTCCTATGGACAGCGAAATAAGTAAGACTGCCGTTTCGCCTGTAATTTACCCCTTTCATTGACTTCATGCAACCGTGAATTACTAGAGGGAGAATGGGTTCGAGGTTGGAGGCAAAGGCCTTCTACCTCCCTTATGTCCCTCCTTGTATCTTGAGAAGGAGAGCAAGGGTGCTCCTTACAAAGGAGGGAAATGATGAGAGGTTTGAGGTTGGAAGCAAACAAAACAAACCAAAAAAACCAAATAAACCAGACAAACCAAATAAACTAGACAATTGATTTTTCGTTGGCTTTGAATTATTCTGGTCGAAATTCATGGACGAATCTTTGAAAGAAGATGAGAGCCCTTGTCTACCCCGCAGATAAACTAGGTTATCCCTCGAGGACACTCCACAATAAATCGTTCCAGGTGGAGTTCGGAAATCTTGAAAATTCGGAATGTCCCGCTTTTTCGGAGTATGATTTATTATACCTACCGTTCGGTACTTTTATCACGGACCCTGAGGCTCAGGAACCCGAACATTATGATGAATTTACAAAAAGGCTTCGGCAACTACAAACTTTTATGGACTTTCCTAATAAAATCGTTTGCTTCCTGTTTCAACCCCTTCAGGTTAGGAAGGTGGAGCCCTATGCGGGTGTCGAGTTAGGCCCCCTTTCACACCTGGACTTTGCCGTCCGCATTCTCAAAGAAAAAGGAATAAAACTGACGTCCAGCAAGGCCGATCTGGTTCACTTGAGGGTGAAACGTCAGCTATTTAGCAAATATATCTCCAAATACGGTGTTGCGCGCATCGTTTTTGAGGTCCCTGAGCCGCCGGATGTCATCGCCCAAACGGAAGCGGGAGGAATCGTCGGTTTTTCCCTGAGCGGCCGTGTGATCTCTTTACCCTGTCACTTCGCTGGAAATGGACAAGAAAGTGTGCATGAATTTTTCAGGACGCTGACGGAAGCGATCCAATCGTTCAAAGAAAAATTATGCTCGGAGGTGCCCGCCTGGATGGCGGATTTTAAATTAGGCCCTGAGCGAATTTTAAGGGGACAGGTTGAAACCTTGATTAAACAGCGTGAAACATTGGAGAAAGAAATAAGCGAAATTGACGGGAAGTTGACCGAATATGACCGGTACAAATTGGCCCTGGTGGATAGCGATGAAGAACTTCTCGAAATCGTTATGGAAATTTTTTCCAAGGGGTTAGGGATAAAGACCGAACGTTTACCGGAATTCAAGGATAATTTCTGGCTCCTGGATGATCAAGCCGATCGGCGGATGCTTGTCGAGCTGAGAGGTTTGACTGCCGATATTGACCGGGCAGCGGTCAGTCAGGCCAATCTGAACAGAGACAGGAACGGTCTCAAAGAAGATTTCCCCGCATTCATCATTGTAAACACCTTCATGGAAAGTACGGACCTTAAAGAAAGGGACCAACCCATTCCTGCGGAGATTGTCGAGTATGCGGAGAAACTCAATTTTCGTGTCATGAGGGTCCTTGATCTTCTTAAAATTCTGGATGAAGCGCTGACGAAATCGCCGGGAATGCCGGGAACCGATATGTTAACCTCCTTACTGAACAGCCATGGATGGGTGCCAGGCTTGATGGAGCAGAATATTTAGCGTCGAATGAGGACTCCTTTTAAAACCGTTAGGCGTGAGGGGTTAGGCGTTAGGGGAATAATCCCTTGCTGTCATTCCCGAATGAATCAATCGGGCCTGCCGGCCGGCAGGCAGGAATCCAGTTCGTGGAAAATATTAAGTCCTGGATTCCTGCTTTCGCGGGAATGACACCTTGAGACAAACCAAAAAAACCAAAAAAACTAAACAAACAAAATAAACAAAATAAACATGAAAAACCAGACAAACCGGAATCCGTTGGAGGCTTGAGGCAATCCCTTTAAAATACGTGAGATGCGAGGGGTGAGGCGTGAGGGGAAAACCTTCTACCTCCCTTATGTCCCTCCTTACAGAAGAGGGACAACAAAAAAATTCCCCCCCTTTGTAAGGGGAGGTGAGGAGGGGTAGAAGATGTTCAGGAACGACACCCCCTCCCCTTCATCCCCTGCCTGTCGGCAACCTGCCCGTCCGGCAGGCGGGGGCACGGCCTCCCATCGGGGGAGGGAGAGTAAGAGTAAGAGTAAGAGGGGAAGCGTTAGAGGTTGGGGGATAAGAGGGTGGAAGCGAAAGGTTGAAGGTGTCACCTCAAACCACTAACCTTTAACCCCAGGCCCACCGGCTTTTTCCCCACGATCTGTGGAAATCCTGTGGAAATTTCAATAAAAATTAAAATATAAATAGGATCGACCGTCGGAAAAGAGCAGATTGCCTGGATTTTAATCACATTTTTCCCTTAGAAATTAATCAAATCCGCGATACGGGCCCTTCAGACCCAATCATAATGCCCTCCCGTATAAAGTTATCCACCCATTTTCCACCACAGGCATGTGTACCGAAATTCATCGGTACAAAATATAGCGGTTTTTCCCGTTCCCAGGCCACTTGACTCCCAGAGCCTTGCCTACCGTTCGTCTCCCGCCGGTTTTCCTTCTTCCGGAATTTTTTATCTAGGCTGAACCAATAGCCGCACGATGACGTTATGCCCTTCCCTCGCCGCGAGGGACAAGGCGTTATCCCCCTCCTTGTTTCTGAATCCGACGCCGACGTCGGACTTTTTCAACAAGGCTTGCACCGCTCGAACGTGCCCGAATTGGGAAGCCAGCATCAAGGCCGTTTCATTCTCCCCGGTCTTCGCGTTGATTTCCGCATCATGTCGCAACAATTCTCGGACCACAGGGGAATGGCCACGGGATGCCGCCATCATTAAGGCCGTCTCGCCGGCATTCGTCCTTGCGTTGACATCCGCACCCTTGGCGAGGAGTGCCCGGACGATCACGGTATGGCCGTTCAGTGCCGCGTGCATCAAGGCCATTTCCCCATTCTTATCTTTGATATTGACGTTTGCACCACTGGCCAAAAGGACTTCTGCGACGGAAACATGGCCATTAATGGACGCGGCCATCAGAGGGGTTCTTCCGTTGGGGTCTTGGATGTTGACGTAGCCGTCCGACTTTTTCACCAAGTCCTGCACTTCTGCGTAACGACCGTTCCAACCGGCATCCATCAATGTTGTTCTTGGAGAAATATCTGCGGGGTCCACGCGTACATGAAGGCCTTGAGCGGACACGTCCCCCATCCCAACGGAAAAAACCATTCCCCAACCGATTCCGAAAAGACTCAGCGCCTTTGTAAATTTTTCCATGGTCTCCTCCTTCCTTTTTTTCCTATTTTCAATCTCTTCCTTTGGGATGCTTCCTTCCCCCCATCCATATACATTAATTTCCTTTTACCTGGGAAGGCAGATAAATAATGAAAAGTGGCCAAGGTACTGACCGGATCACCTTTCTGTCTCCCCAAGTTGATGATCGGGACATGAAACCTCAAGCCCCATACTTCCCATTGATAGGGACCGTGCATGTCATGGAGCGGGCATCGGATAGCCGATTCAAGGGGGTTAGTGAACTCAACATTGGAAGATCAGGAATTTGGAGGCGCCAGATAAAAGGGCTTTTGTGTGAAACTGAGCCTATTGATTCCTACCAAGTTCATTGAAAAAGGCTTACCGGTCTATCTTTACCAAAGACCAAATGCTAAACCCCAACATTACGGCTGCACCCAGTAATGCGGCAATCCCATATTCAAAAAATCCTCCCACGGGTGCCATTGGTTTTCCTCCTTTAGTTGGATGTTGAAACAACCCATCCAGCATTCATTTTGTTAAAGTTTTCTCTCTCTTGTGGCCAAAGTGCTCTTTCTCTTTAAAGGACAAATAAAGGTTATGTAAAGATATGGTAAAAAGGGTCGGAAAAAGACAACTCTCTGGTTAACCAAAAGGGTTGTTTGGCTCTTAAGAAAATTCTGATCATTTCATTTTTTTAAGCGAATTTCAGTAAGGACCGATTAAATTAGTTTGTCTTGTTTATTGAGTTTTTTGGTTTGTCTAGTTGTATAAAAAAAATTAACCGATGGGTAAAGAGCCAGGGGTAAAAAAACAAGATAAATTAGAAAAACCAAACCAAAAAATCATTTGATCTTTTCTCATTGTTTCTCTTCCATTTATGGGGTATCATCACCGGGAATTTGCAATTGAAGGCAGGAGGTGACAAGACTCCCTTTCTTGTTCAAATCCTCTTTCGGCAACTCTTTTCTTTATGGTATCGGTTTTTTGGTTTTATTCCGCTTTCTATATAGAGTGTAAATCAACCATAAGGAGGGAACGCATATGAGCAGGATAATGAAAAAGGGGTCACTATTTTTGTGCTGTGCTTTTGTAGTTTTTGGCGTGGCTTTTTTAGGTTGTACACCGAAGGAGGAAGAAGCGGAAGAAAAGGGTATGCCTTCTATGGAAGCTCCTGCATCAGAAATGGGAGAACCCATGGATGAAAAGCCCATGCCGTCCGAAGAAGAGGGGGAAGAGATGGAAGGTGAAATGACCGAGGAGCCCGGTGGAGATAGGGAATAAGGGCCGGTGATTCCCATCTGTCAGTTGAATTTTTGCGGGAACGGTTTGGGTATGATTTTCAATGGGTATTGTAATTTGCCTTTTAAGCAATGTGCTGTGCTTTCCGTTCCCCTAAAGGCTGATTGCATTTAGGGCAACGTCCAGCATACCTGCTCACTTTTCCGTGCCAATCGCAGTTTAGACAATCCACAAACTGGAAGACTTGACTGCTTTCTTTTTTCTTGAATACCCTCACCATTATTCTGATGGCTATCCAAAAAACAACCGCAACTCCTGCAACCATTAAAACCTCTTGTGCGGTAAACCCACCAAAAATAATGGTATTCAAAATTTCCTTCATAAACCCACCCTTGAATTGATTATCAGTCGATGCCCCCTGTGTATAAATATAACATAGATGTGGTTTTCAGGAAGTCCCCCACCAGGAAGTCGAACTTAATGGATTCCCGATTAATTCATTCGGGAATGACGGCAGGGGAGGTTTTCACATTAAACAAGCTTCCCGCCTCTAACGATTTTAATCTCCTAACTCCTCACGCCTCCCTCCTAACGTCTTCTCAAAAAGATGTCTCTACTCTCCCCTTCATCCCCTCCCGTCGAGGGAGGGGGAGTAAGAGGGGAGGGTTGGAGGCAAAAAAACCAGACAAACAAACCAAACCATACGAAGACCCCTGTATACACCCAAGAGACGAGGACTGCAATTTATCGGTTAACAATAGGAACGGTTAAAGATGTCCTAAAATTTCAGGGTTTATCCTAAGTTGTCCTGAAGCGAAAATCACCTAAATATTTGTTGACTTTCTCCTTAAGTATTTCTAATATGCTCCTATCATCTTGGAAATTGGAAATACCCTTCCATCCGATCTGGGCAAACCGCTTTTATTGAAAGAGATGACCATGAGAAGTTTGGGTGTGTTCAGTATCTCCCTGGTGATCAGTATTTTTGTGTTTACCGCTTCAATCAGCCATGCAGTTCCCTTTGATCTGTATGACGATGTTGTTGTTAACGTTTACTTGTCCGATCGAAACGCATCCGGTTGGGTGGAGTTGGATCTTGGTGTGACCTTCCCCGGTTTGGTGGAGTTTGCCATCGACGGGGTTGATTACCTATCGTCCCAAACCCTCTTCTATGGGGTGGGGCCACTTGGGCAAACCAACCATGTTCGAAACCTTGTGGACCTCCGGTATTTGGAAGTGAAGCAGGTGAATGACGCGGAGGTCGAGTTGCGATTCGGAACGGCCGATTCCTTCTTTGTGGATGTGACCCATCGGCTCATCGGCGGAGCTCTGGGTAGTGGCCGGGCCCTCCTGAATCAGCAATTCACCATCACGAATAACGATCCCGACAGTTCTTTGGACTTCCATTTTATGAAAATCTCCGATTTCGGCTTGGAAGACAATACAGGCCAAATTTTCAATGGCCGTAGGGCGGTCCTTACAGGGGAAGGGTTCGGAGATTGGGAAGGTGAGGATATGGCCGTCATCGAAAAGGGCCTTGCCCCCGTTCCGGACAGGTTTGAAATTGAAGATGATTACGAGCACCTCCTGGGTGGGCCGGAGGAGCCAAATTTGGATAACACCGCAGGTCCGGTTACGGACGACGTGGTGTGGGGCTTTCAGTGGGACCATATCATTTCCCCGGGGGGCAGTTTTACCATCAGGCCCGAAACGTTCATCAAACCGGTACCTGAACCTTCAACCCTGTTTCTGTTCGGCTCTGGACTTGTAGGGATAGCCTTGATGAGAAAAAAGTTCAGGAGTTAGGCTTTTTAATTCTGATTGATACATGCCCATTGGTCTTCTGGCCGGTGGGTTTTTTTTGTTTAATGTGGTTTTATTGATTTTCAACGGAAGGGTCCAATAAAGGAGGGAAAATAACGTTGGAAGTTATAGGGGAAGGGAAACGGCGTTTGAGGTTGGAGGATTGAGGCAATCCCTTTAAAATACGTGAAACGTAAGGCGTGGTAGGGACAGTGATGAGTAAAGGGTGATGGGTAATTGGAGTGAGAACCCGTTATGAGCAATGTGTGATGGGTAAAACCAATAAACCAGACAGACGAGATAAACCAGACAAACCGGAATCCGTTGGAGGTTTGAGGATGGAGGTAGAAACAAATCAGAAAAACCAGATCAACCCCGAAAAGGGCCGTGGCCCCAGCCCCTCGGGGCTTTACGGCCAGACAAACCAGACAAACGAGACAAACCAGATAAACTAGGTAAAGAGGGCAGGTTCAATTCGAGGAAGGTCTTGAAGTAAAAATCTAAAATCGGTTGAATATAGGTCGAACTTTCTCAGATCGGTCAAAGGGACGAAGCGGATTTGTTTAATCTCGGGGGAGCGGGGTTTGATCTGTCCGGAACTCAGGCCTTGCCGCAAAAGTGAAAATCCGTCATGTGGGGCACAGCGAAAGTAAAAGTCCAACCGATAGGGGCCCGGTTCTTCTGAGACATAGGGTATCGCATCGATTCTCAGGAGGCGAAACACCGTGATCCCGATACCGAGTTCCTCAAATATTTCCTGCTGGAGCGCGGACTCGACCACATTGTCAGGCAATGCCTCATGGCCACCTCTGGTCGGATTTCCGGTAGTTGATTCGAGTGACCCCCCGGGAAGGCCCCATGCGCCTTTACGGCGATAGCTGTGTTCTACCAAAAGAACCTCCGGAGGCGATTTATTCTCATCAATCATGACGGCTACCGCACCGACCACCCATTTTCTGGCGAGCAGTCCTTTTAGAAATCCCGCCAGCCGAGGCGGAAACAGCCGCCAAATGAGCAGCAAACTACGATGAAGGTTTGGATGGTGTTCAATGAACCGCACTAACCAAGAGAACATCTCTGTTTTCCCCTCTATAAACAGCGAAGTAGGTAAGATTACCCTATGTTGAACCGTAATTTACGCCTTTCCATGTTTTCAATCAACTGTTGATTAGAGGAAGAAGGTTAGATGCCTCTTTAAAACTGCGTTAGGGGTGAAGGTTTTAAAAAGGCGGTAAGGGGTAAAGAGTTAAGGGTGAGGGGGTAACCCAATGTTCTAATAGACATCCTAAATTCCTGGATTCCCGCTTCCGCGGGAATAACGGGGGATGAAAGTGGGAATGACGAAAGGGGAAGGGGGGAATGACGGTTTGGATTTTCGGAATTGATGTAAACAAGTGTTGGACACACTACACTCGTTTGTTTTTCTGGTTCTTCGTCCCCTTACCCCTCACCTTTCCCCCCTCACGTTTTCTCAAAAAAATGCTTCTACCCTCCCCAACCCTCCCTTACAAAGGGAGGGAATAAGTGGGGGGCCTTACTCCTTACGCCTCCTCAAAAAGGGTGCCTATAGCCTCAAACCTTGAGCGAGGATTATTGCTTTTGAACCAACACTTCCCGCATTTGATTTTTGAGGAAGGTGGAGTTGATGATTTCAAAGCCTTGGAAGAGTGCTTCAATTTCACGGTTTTCATAAACACGCCGGGAAATTTGGGAAGACAGAAGGATTTCGTATTGAAGCTGGTCCTCCTGAATAATACGGTAGCGGACGGGAGGAGGGGGTTTCGATTTATTGAAGTTAAAGTAAGTTAAAAGAAATCCTTTGGGTTTTATTATTTTTTTTATTCCCCCGATTAATTCCTGGGCTTGTTTTAATACTAAAAAATCTAAAAGATCCCAACACAAAATGCCATCAAACAAGTGAGCCGGATATTCCAAGGGTTCGATGGGGGGAGAAGGGGGTAATTTCCATTCTCCTTTTCGTGAGGTGGGGACCGGTTTTGGGGGAGGTTTTAAGGTGACGAATCGGTCATCGATGTAAACCTTACACCCTTTTTGGAGGAGCCAATCGATGTTCTGGCCGCAAAGTCTTCCCATGTCTAAAACATGGGGCTTGGGAATGGTCGTCAGACTTTTTATAAAACGCTTGAGATTATTGGTGCGATGCACCTGTGGCGAGGGGGTTTCTCCCAATGATGGAAGAAAACCCCTTGCTAGTGAACCTGAGGAGGGAGGTCGTTGCTTTGGTAACATGGAGGCGCAAACCTTAAACCTTTACAGCCACCCGTTCGGAGGGTTGGGAAAAGGATTTTTGTTCTCGTAAGGGTTTCTCTTTGGAGGCATTGGCATCCTGTTGCATATCCACACTTCCCTTGAAGAAGGCTCCATCTGCAATGGCTACCCGTGGTGCCTGGATATCCCCTCTGAGTTTCCCGGCTTCTTTGATCTCCACTTTTTCCGTGGCGGTAACGTTTCCGTGAACCTCACCAAGAATGGTAATGGTTCTCGCGTTGAGATCGGCTTTAATATTTCCGCCTGGTCCGATGGTCAAATGGTGATCTTTTAGCTCGATTTTTCCTTCCACCTTTCCTTCGATGGTCAAATCCTCATTACCGGTCAGCTCTCCTTTGATGTAGATCGACTGTCCGATGATAGCCGTTTGTCCCATACTTGTCCTCCTTGTTTCAACGTTGGTTTTATTAAACGGGTTACTCTCCTGCGGCTGTTTTGTTTGAGGTGAAACCTCATCCTTCCAGTTCCACATAACTCCCCTCCTTCCTATGGCTGTGGCCTTTCGCGGTCCGTGCGGAAACCCCCTCCCGTGGATTTTCATCCTTCGATGTTTCTCAAAACAGACTGATTGGGCCTGCGGTGAGCAGATCGAAGACAAATGGAGGGTGTTTAGAAGCCGGTTAAATACAGAAATTGTTTAGATATCATAGGTGACAAGAGATCATGCTATTAAAAAAGGGGGAAGTTGTCAAGCATAAGGGGCTTGCCTGGCTTTTGACCTATTTCGGCCATGTCCAAGGGGTTCTTGAGGAAGGACATTTGGCCCCCAATACCCATGGTAAGCATCCCGGAAGGGGGGAAAGATCTTAGATCACTGGATTCCCGCTTCCGCGGGAATGACGGAGGAGGAAAGCGGGAATGACGGAGGAGGAAAGCGGGAATGACGGGTGGAGGAAGGGGAAAAGGGAAAAGGTTGGAGGCATCTAAATAAAAAAATTCGTTTTATTGAGTGCAATACTCATCTAGTAGGTTTCTCTCCAGCTGCCCTGGGAAAAAACGGCCATAGGTAAGTTATGAAAACGGCCTAGAGAGTGGTTATGGTTTTTCCAGACCTCCAGGTTCTCCGGTTGGACAAACCCGCCTTGAGCATGTAGAGAACCGAAGGCTTTTAATGACCCAACGGTTTTTAAAAAGCCATTGGTGTAAATAACACCATTGATGTTTATGTTCGAAATTAAGACCTTTGATACGGGTGTGCCTGTTTGAGGAAGGGGAGGGGTGGAAACAGAAAGGGTTTTTCCTGGGCCTTTCTTTTCCAATACCACGTTTCCATTTACAAAGAAAATGCCTTGGGAATAATCCACCGGAACCGTTAATGTTGCCTGGTTGGTGGAGGTGGGAGGGTTTTGATCGATGGTATCAATGAAGACCAATCCTTGATGGTCTCCTGGCCCTTGAGAAGAAAAAACCGCTTGGGGGTTATTTTTGTTTTGTGCATCTTGAATGCCATCTAAATAAAGGTTTCCCATGGAATCGGTTGAATAATACCGGCCGAACCTTTTTGAAAATTCTTTCACGGTTTGATAATCCCAAAGGCTCAACGAAAAACCCGGGTTATAAAATCCCTGGTCTTGGTGAACATTCCCATGCCCACTCATTAAATAGGGTTCAGGGCAGGAGGTGCATTCCAAAGGGGTTGGAGACTGGATGGATCCTTCAATTCGGAATTGAACCCATGGGTCTTCTAAGGGGCCAATACTATAAGAGGCCCCGCTTGTCGCGGCAAAGGGATTTAGTACGGGAATTTGGTCAAGCCGGGTCCCCAAGCTTCCTTTCCCTGAAACCCACACCTCTCCCCAATGGGCCCAAACGGGAACTCCTTTTCCATTAAACCCAATTCCAGATTGAATGGAGGCGTTCAAGGGGATCAAGGGACTGGCTGTTAGTTCCACCTGAATGGTTTTCTTAAAACCGGATTTTCCTTCAGCCCGGCTCTCCACGATACAAAGACCTTCAGGCCCGGAAGGCTGGTAAATTTTTAGCTGGAGTATTTTTCCAAGGTCAGAGAAATCTTTGAATAAACCGGTTCCGGGATCATTGAGAAAGGGATCGTCATTGGGGACGGATATTAACAGATCCGGGTTTTGCGGTGTTCCAGTGAATTGGCTTTTACCATTATTAAAATAGGTGGGGGTTCCATTAGAGATATTCCATCGTTTTTGGAAAAACAATTGTGGGGAGCCGGTGTAACCATTATTAAAGTGATGGTTCAAAAAAAATGTTTCAGGTTGGTTGAACCAGAGCAAAACCTGCTGAATTCCAGATTCGGCTAGGTATGAAACCACCGCCTCATGCCGATAGTTCCGGGTGATAACCATTTCAGACATCCCCCTTGAAAAAGCAAAGGTGCCCAACAGGCTAAGGAGTAATAACATTAAAATAATGAGCAAAAAGGCGGAGCCATTCTGTTTTTGTATTAGTGATTTTTTCATTTTTAGTTTGGGTCCATCGCAGAAGTGAACGGGTAAAATTCGTCATTCCCGCGGAAGGGGGAATCCAGAGTTTTTTGAAATTACACAAACTGGATTCCCGATAAAACCACTCGGGAATGACAGCAAAAAAGTTTTTCCTTACTCTTTTAATGTATGGTCCCTGAAAATAAAGCTCATCATTCCCGCTTCCGTGGGAATGACGGATGAGGAAAGCGGGAATGGCGGGAGCGCCATTGGCAAATCAAATCCCTATTATTTTTTAAGCTACTGATTCCGGATACCGATGGATGAGGAATAGGATCTTTGATCTCCTTTTTGACTTTGGGTTTCCAAGGTTATCCGTACCAGCTTGGCGGCCAAGGGATTCCAG
The DNA here is from genome assembly GCA_036397255.1 of Nitrospiria bacterium. Taxonomy (NCBI): domain Bacteria; kingdom Pseudomonadati; phylum Nitrospirota; class Nitrospiria; species Nitrospiria bacterium. The sequence continues at coordinate 29,069 of DASWJH010000025.1, read as the reverse complement.
GTGGGATTTCCTTTATGATCTTGGTATTTCATTTTTAGGGTTTGAACCTGATTGGCCACTTCATTGGTGCCCCCCTGGTCCACCTTCCTGAGAAGTTGATTTTTCTGGTTGAGATAATAGGAAACCCGATTCAAAACATTCACGGAACTTCCGGAAGGAAAAAAATGGTTCAGGGAATTTTTAAGGGTTAAGCTAAAGATGCTTCCATGATTGTTTAAAATCCCCTCCTCGCACACACCGCCGGTGCAAATGAGAATGGATTTTCCCGCCCGAAAACCTTTTCCGCTTTCAACAAAAATGACGGTGCTTCCCGGGAAAGCATCTGAGGTGAGGCGAGTTTGGATTTCATCCAAGTTAGATTGGAAGGAAACAAAGGAAGGCCCAATGACCAGAAAAGCGGGCCAACCTGAGGGTAGCCCATAACCCGCCTTCTTGATTTCGTGCATCAGCATTTCTATTCCGATACGGGTTTGTTGCTGAATTTCAATTTGATGTTCCATCTGGCTAAAACGTGTTAAGCAAGAGGATCCAAAATCCAAAGCAAAACCCAGGATGAGCAGTGTCAATGCTGTTCCCAAAAGGGTTTCAACGAGGCTGATTCCGTTTTGTGTGAGTAAATAATGGTTCATCTAAAATTTCTCTTCTCTAGGATATTTTTTCCAAAATCACTTAATTATTATCGATGTCATTCCGGCCGAACTAACACCGTGGATCACGACCCGGAGTCCAATTACTGGATTCCCGCTTCCGCGGGAATGACAGAGTGGAAGCGGGAATGACGGAGTGGAAGCGGGAATGACCGGAGCGGAGGCCGGAATGACGACCTTAATTTATTCAAGGTATGTACGGGACATTACACCAAGGTTTATCCTCTTATAAGTTGTTTTGAACCCTAAGACCCCGAAGGGAAAAAGAGCGGTTTTTTTGATGTTCATCCTTCCAGAGGGTTTTGACGTCAATTAACATTAATCCGGATAAGGTGTATTGAATGGACCACTGTCTGACCATCCCATTGTAAGGTTGATCCTCATTGGTAAATTCTCCTTGACCCAGATCGATCATTTTGGTTTCCATCTTCCCATCTTGATCCAGATCATCCCAAAGGATTGAATCGGGTGAAGCGGCCCACTTTTCTTCCATTTTTTCCTGAGATAAATTAACCGCGAGGGTGGTTTTATTTCCAGATTCCATTCCCTTTTGGCCCAGTGTCACCATCCCAAGAATTCCGAGGAGACCCATTGAAAAAATGACGGATGAAAAAACAACTTCTAGAAGGGATGTTCCCTGGTTTTTAAAAAGGACACTTTTCATGGTTTTATCCGTTTAACACGCCCCGTTCCGATTAAAGTGATTTTCTGTTGTTTTCCGTTGCGGTTTTCAAGGGTGATGGTGGTCCAGCTGTTGGTGGTTCCCTTTGGAAAAAAAATCAAGTGGTTTCCTTTTGTGGAGTCAACCAGATCGATTCCGGGAAATCCCTCCCGAGGGTCTTTCAGGTCCAAGAAACCGAACGGACTGGGTTGAAGGCCGATTCCCTTTTCCAAAAAATAACTTTCTTCATGGGGGTTTAGCTGGATCCCTGTGGGGATTCCTTCGGCAATGGCGGTTTGACGGGCTAGACGAAGATCGGATACCAACCGCTGAGCAGCCCCCTCTAAGCGGTGGTTCGACAAAAGTGTTTTAAAAGACGGAACGGCCAGACCGGTTAAAATCCCTGCAATGGCCAAAGCAATCATCAGCTCCAACAATGAAAAACCTTCCTGGGCGGTGTTTGGTCTCATGCTTTCTTAAGAATACAAATTCTGTTCCAGAATTTTAAAAGGGTTCCCTTTTGTGAAAATTTCTACAAAAGGCTTATTTTTTAAACCTTTAATGGAGTGCCGGGGATGGGAGGGTAGATTTCTGGAATCATGTACAGAGGGACTTGTTCATGGGGTTTAAATTAAGGCGGAAGGTCTGAGATGGGGAAAGGGTTCCAAAATCCTGGGCGAGGTAGGACTGACAAGAAGGGATGAACGTTTATTCAGCTAAGGTTATGTTTGTTCATAGGGGATATTGGCCTGACTGTTCCTGGCGCTGTTCCAGTTTCCGAAGCCAACGGTAACTTCGGTTCAGGGCCCGAGCGGCTTGGGATTTATTTCCCCCATTTCCTTCAATGGCCCGTTGGACAATCCGCCATTCAAATTGATTGAGAAGGGAATCAATGGATCCTTTTTTATGAATAAAATGGGAAATATCATCCCATTCCAGTTGATCGAACATCTCCCCCAATGCGGTATTTCCCCCATAGGCCTTTTGTGTATATTTTTGGGGAAGCAACCCCTTGCCCAATTCGGTTTGATTCCCCGCTAAAATTATTGAGCGCTCAATACAGTATTCAAGCTCACGGACATTTCCAGGCCAGTTGTAGGTCATTAGATTTTCCATGGCTTCCGGGGTGATCCGCTGAATCTGGTGGCGATATTTAAGTCTCATTTTCTGAATAAAATGCTCAACCAGTAACGGAATATCATCTTTCCGCTCGCGAAGAGGGGGAAGATGAATGGGGAATACATGAATCCGGTAAAACAGGTCCCCGCGGAAACCCCCGCTTTTTACCAAAGCCTCTAAATCCTGATTGGTTGCTGCAATGATTCGAACGTCCACATGGATTTCCTGAGTTCCCCCCACCCGTTGAAAACATTTTTCCTGCAAAACGCGCAATAGCTTAACCTGAACCGATGGGGAAATCTCTCCAATCTCATCCAGGAAAAGCGTTCCCTGGTGGGCCAGCTCGAACTTTCCCTTGTGCTGCTGAACAGCACCCGTAAAGGCACCTCGTTCGTGACCGAATAGTTCGCTCTCCAAAAGACTTTCGGAAAGGGCCCCGCAATTGAGTGCGAGGAACCGCCCTTGTGCCCGGGGTCCCTGGGTATGAAGGGCCTTGGCCACCAGTTCTTTTCCCGTCCCGGTTTCCCCGGTGATCAACACCGTGGCATCTTTATTGGATACGGCTTGGATCTGAGAGTAAACCTGTTTCATGGGGTGACTGGTTCCCACAAAACCCAAAAACCGGGTGGTATGGGTGACTTCCCGCCTCAAATCCTGGTTTTCAGAGGAGAGTTTCGCATTTTTAATGATTGCGCCTAAAAGTTTTTGGTGTGAAGCGCTAAGCTCCCTTAGGTGATTGAATATAAAATGGGTGACCTGTTTGATGGGGACATTTTTTGGCCTTTCTTTGCGGGAGGGGCGTTCCTTCCAATGAAACGTATAACGGGAATATGGAGCGTTGAAGATCAACCCTTTTTTCAAGGTCAAACGGGTGCCTTGGCGGTGAAGAGTTCCCCCTTTTTGTATTTGGTAAGCGGTATGTTCCTCCTGGCCTGTAGCATGATTTTTTGAATGGCTTGTGAGTGGGGCCAGCCAACCATTTTGGGGAATCAAGACCAAAAGATCCTTTGAGAATGCTTCTACTTCCGGAATAGAGGGAACGGGTTCGGAGGTTAAAAGGACAGAGGTGGCCTCAATGACGGGCTGTTTGGTTTGCTTTTCAATGAATATTTTTCTTTCCCCTTTGGTGAGGAGGTGGTAATCGGGAAAATCCAGCACCAGGTCTTCCAAGCGAATTTGGATGTACTCTTCCTCGCACGAGACCGTTTCAATAAATTCATAAAGCCGCCCAAACCCTTCGCAATTTCCACGCACCAGGAGATGATTGCTCCACCGTGTTCTCGCATGAGGAATAAACTGGGCCAGCAAACCGATAGAAGAGGAAGCATTGGGAATTTGAAAAGGTTGAAGCTTTAAATAGTTGTTGGTGTAAACGCTTGCCCAAAGGGGTGCACAAAGGAAGGATAAACGCATATCCCCCAATAGGGATGCCACCTTTTCGAAAGGGGTGGATGTTTTTCCTTTTTTGGGAAGAAAATGATCAAGAGCCGCCTGATAGGCAATGTTGGAGTCGCCGGTGATTTCTTCGCACTTTTTTAACAACGCCTGCAGGACTTCCTGGGGAAGCCAATGATTAGGGTCAATTAAAAACGATTGTGGATCTGGGATCGGTTCAAACCCTTTGACTACTCCCAGGAGTTCTTTGTAGTTGATCCTTGCATGTTCTTCTGGATAATGCTCCTGCATATAACGGATTAATTGATGGGGAAGAAAACCGGTCACCCATGGTTTCTCCGAACCGTATGGTTTAGAATCAGGAATGGTTGGGTTTTTCAATGTCGTACTCCTTTATCTTCGTCAGAAGGGTTTTGTAGCTGACCTGAAGAATTTCCGCGGCTTTGGTTTTATTGCCCCCTGTGTCTTTTAAAACCTTCCGGATCATCTGAGATTCGACATAACGGGTGGCAGCGGCACTGGCTTGTTGCAAGGTCCCTTCAAAAGGAATTTCCGTGAAGTTTTGTTCACTTCGATTTTCATTCAACCCCAAATGATTTAGCCCAATCTGTTTTCCCTCGGTTAAAATTACCGCCCGTTCAATACAGTTTTGCAGTTCCCGGACATTTCCGGTCCAGGGATGGTTCATTAATTTTTTCAACCCGTCCGGAGTCATGCCCATGATCTCTTTTTTGGTTTCCCGGCTGTAATAGTTGAGGAAATGTTCCACCAAAGCAGGTATGTCTTCCCGTCTCTCCCGAAGGGGGGGAATGATAAGGGGAAACACGCTTAGGCGATAATAAAGGTCTTCCCGAAAAGTGTTTTTAGAAACCATGGGCTGCAGTTGTTTATTGGTTGCGGCCACCACTCGTACATCCATTTTTAATCGGGTTGTTCCCCCCACACGGGTAAACTCTGAGCCCTCTAATACACGCAGAAGTTTTGCCTGGAGGGAGAGGTCTAGATCTCCGATTTCATCCATGAAAATTGTTCCCTTGTCGGCCAGCTCAAATTTTCCCATTTTTTTCCCTACGGCTCCGGTGAAAGCGCCGCGCTCATGACCAAAAAATTCAGTTTCAAGGAGCTCCCGTGGAATCGCGGCACAGTTGACCGCCACAAAGGGCCCGTCCTTCCGGGGGCTTAAATAATGAATGGCCCGGGCAAAGAGTTCCTTTCCCGTTCCGCTTTCTCCCAATAAAAGAACGGTGGAATGACTTTGGGAAACTTTTTGAATATTTTCAAACAACTGAACCATGGGGGGGCTTTTTCCAATGATCGTTGGAAATTTTAGGTGCCCTGAGAACTCATCCCGAAGAACCATATTTTCCTTCAACAGCTTTTGTTTTTCAAGAGCCTTTTCCATTAAAAGTAACAGGTGATCAGGGTCAACGGGTTTGGTCAGAAAATCATACGCCCCTTCTTTTACCGCTTTGACCGCATTTTCTACAGTTCCAAAGGCCGTCATGAGAATGACCGGGGTGAGTGGGTTTCTTTCCATGGACTCATGTAACACCTCGAGGCCTCCTTTATGAGGAAGTTTAAGGTCCGTTAAAACCAGGTCAACTTTTTTTTCTTTTAGCCGTTGACTGGCCTCCCTCCCGTCTTTGGCCAGAAGTACTTGATACCCTGCAACCTTCAAGGTTTCCGATAACATTTGAGCCATACTTTCTTTATCTTCCACTACCAAAATTAAACTCATATACTTTCCGTCCTCTCATAGGCCATGACTAAGTCTCGTTTTTCTTGTTTGTTTAGTAAATCTTGTTAATTGCGTCATAATTTCCTTACATTGACAGTCATTCTGGGCTTGACCCCGAATCAAGTCTTTCTGAACTGGATTCCCGCTCCCCGCTTAAACCATACGGGGACAAGCTCCGCGGGAATGACGGCATCAATTTTTTAAATGTTTTTCCAAGATGCAACACTCGTTTTAAAGCCCAAAAAACCTTAATAAAGATCCCCGCAGCAAAACTGCGGTGTATTCAGAGAAAAAACTAAATCCTCAAATCCCCCTTATTCCCCCTTTTCCAAAGGGGGAGAGAAACGGAGGCCCCCTTTTTCTAAAGGGGAAAATTCCTAAAAAACTCCCCTCTTTGGAAAAGAGGGGTTAGGGGAGATTTTATAATATAAAACTCCCTTTCCGTTGCATTTCTGGATTCCGGCTCCCCGCTTAAACCATACGGGGACAAGCTCCGCGGGAATGACGCCAAGGGGAGGTTTTTACCTCAATCTGGCCTATCACCTCCAACCTTCTGGATTCCCGATTAAATCATTCGGGAATGACGGAGGGGTAGAGGGAATGACAGCAAGGGAGATTTTTACCTCAAACTGCCTATCGCTTCCAACCTCCAACGGCTTTAGCCCCCGCACTCCTCACCTTTTTTCCTATCGCCGCAGGTTTCAGAAAGGGTTCCCCATGTGGGGATGTAAATATGAAATGTTGACCCTTTTCCCTCCTCACTTTTGGCTTCAATTCTCCCATTATGGGAAAGGATAATTTTATGGACCAAAGCCAAACCCATTCCCGTTCCCTTTTCCTTGGTGGTAAAGAAAGGGAGAAATATTTTTTCTAGATCCTCTGGGGGTATCCCTTTGCCGGAATCCTGAATGGTAATTTCAACGGTGGAGTGTGGAATCAGGTAAGCGGCGACGCGAAGGACTCCACCATTTTCCATTGCGTCTATCCCGTTATTCGCTAAATTGGAGAATGCCTGTCGGAGGAGAATTTCATCCCCATAAATGGGGGGAAGATTTTCGGGAATTTCCATGACAATCTCCCATGGTTTTTCATCCTCCCTTTTTGGGACTTTGTTCATCACGTTTTCCAGAAACGGTTTCAAGGCCAAGGCTTGGCAGTTGATGTCGGTATTTTTACTGAAATTTAGTAATTCTGAAATTAAATGCTCCATGGCACGAAGCTCTTGAATAATGGCGTCAATCATACTTTGCATGGGATCGTGAGGGTCTACCTGTTTGGAGAGAAGCTTGGCAAAACCCAGAATGGTTCCCATAAAATTCCGAAACTCATGGGCAATACCCGCTGACATTTCCCCTAATACGGTTAGCCGCTTTTTTAATTCAACCTGTTCCTGAAGACGACGAATTTCGGTAAGGTCCGTAAATACGCAGGTCGCACCAATGATCCTTTCCCGTTGATCCCGCAATAATGAGGTGCTCACCCCCACCCAAATTTTTCGCTGATCGGGCCACTGCATTTCGAACTCTTGCCGGGCCGTGGGCTGTTCATCCTTCAGTGCCCGTTCCAAAAGTTGATAGACCGGACTGTTGGGCCCAAACGCACCTTCACATGAAAATCCCACCATTTGGTCAGATGGAATTCCAAGGATTTTCTCTGCGGCCGAATTGAAGGTGGTGATTTCACGGTTCGGGTTAAAGGTAATGACCCCGCTGGATACGGATCTTAAGATATTTTCGTTATAGCTCTCGATATCCCGTACTTTTTCTTCAGCGGCGTTTCGAAGGCGCTCTAGTTCCTGTTCTTTTTCTTTGAGTTCATGGACCACACTTTGGAACGTATCCAGTACAAAATCGTTCTGGTCCCGTTTAAAATGAATTTCTTTTTTAATTTCGTTGGGTAGAATGATATCCTCTGGGGATTGACGTTGTTTCCGCCAGGACAGGACCCCCGTTCGAATAAAGGAATATCCTAAAACAGTGGCTCCTGCAACCCCGAAGAGTTTTAAGAGAAGAGAGGTAGCGGTTGAACTGTCTGGAACCCTAAAACGTGTTTCCTGATTTTCGATTTGCAAAATTCCGGAAACCGGGTCCTCTCCTTTTCGAATGGGGAGGTACATGTTCCAATGGCCATTTCCTTCCGTGTGAAGGGTTAAAGAATAGCCCTTCAGGACTTGGGCTCGGTCCTCCGCTGATAGATAAGATCTGGGTGTTGTGGGATCTGAGAAATTGGAGACTTGGGCGATGTCATTCCCCTGGGAATCCAAAACCGTTAATCGGTCCACACTAAATTGAGCGACCCATTGTTTAAGGACGGGGGCCAAGGTCTTTCCCTCCAAGGAATGTTGATGGATCTCACGGAGAAGCAGGAGACTGGCTTGGTTTAACCTATCCTGTTCCACCTGCTGCAGTATTTTGGATTGGTCTTTGAGATTGGTCCAAAGGTGGAAGCTCAGTAAAACCAAAAAGGAAAGAAGAACAAAAAACACGAGCTTCAGCTGTGTGGCGATGGTGATCTCACCTTTTTCAAAAAGGGGGTGACGCACCAAAGGCCAACTATTTGATTGTCCTTTTTTTCTAAAGCTCATTTTAATTCTTTTAGGATCGGAGCAGCAAAAGGTACCAATTCAGGATTTCCTGGTTCCATAGAAGGGAAACCACCGCTCCGAGAGCAAGAAATGGACCAAATGGGACTGCGTATTTTCTTCCCTTTCCCCTGAAGATCATTAAAAAGATTCCTACAACGGAGCCCGCCAAAGCCCCAACAAAAATGGTCATCAGTACATTTTGCCATCCAAGGAAGGCTCCAATCATCGCAATGAGTTTAATATCCCCTCCCCCCATTCCACCCCTGCTGACCACCGCGATGAGATAAAAAAACCCTCCTCCCAATAAGAGACCGATGAGAGAATCGATAAACCCCGGGGGTAAAACTGTGGAAGCTGCCAGCAGGCCAAGGCCCATTCCGGGAAGGGTAATGGAATCCGGAATGATTTTATGCTCCAAATCAATAAAGGTAACGACCAATAGTGTAGAGAAGAGGAGCGCGTAGGTGGCACTGATCCATCCCATTCCGAAAACGGAGAAAATATAAATATACCCAAACGCATTGATCAACTCTACAAGCGGGTATCGCCAGTGAATGGGTTTTTGACACGACACGCATTTTCCCCGAAGCAACAGGAAACTTAGAATGGGAATATTATGATAAAAGGGAATGGGAGTTTGGCAATTAGGGCAATGGGATACGGGGAAAACGATGGATTCCTTCCGGGGAAGCCGGTAAATACAGACATTGAGGAAGCTTCCAATAATGGCTCCCACCAGGAATGTCAAGACCATATCATTCATTATCCTCGACTCCAGAGTAGGAAATTCAATAATTCCAATGGGATGCTAAAAATATATCATAAGCTTCACAATCCAGCAAGCAGCCCAAAAAACCGGTTAACTTACCTTGACACTCTTTTTTGCTCCTTTATAATATAGATGCTTTTCCTAAATTTGAGGTCTACCCTTGTCCCAGAAAACCCTATCAGTAATTGGAGGAGGAAGTTGGGGAACCGCTTTAGCCCATCTCCTCATAGAGAAAGGATATGTGGTCCGCCTTTGGGTGTTCGAAAAAGAGGTGGTCCGACAAATTTTGGAAAAAAGGGAAAATGAAACCTTTCTTCCAGGAATTTATTTAAACCCTTCTCTTCATGTTACCAACTCATTGGAGGAAGCCCTGGAGGATTCCTCCCTTCTTGTTTTTTCAGTTCCCTCTCATTTTGCAAGGGGTGTTCTCTCTACCCTTGCCCCGCTTCTTTCTCAACCGGTTCCCATTGTCAGTGCGACCAAGGGAATTGAAACGGATAGCCTGTCTCTCATGACCGATGTGATGAAACAGACGCTTCCCTCTTCGGTCCACCCGTATCTTGCTGTCCTTTCCGGACCCAGTTTTGCGCGGGAAGTCGCCCAGGGTTCACCCACTTTAGTCACATTAGCCTCAGAAAATAATTCGGTGGCCCAAGAACTCCAAGGGGTTTTTACCACTCCCTGTTTTCGAGTCTACACCAGCAGTGATCTGGTTGGCGTGCAAATCGGAGGGGCGCTCAAAAACGTGATGGCCATTGCGGCGGGTGTTGCAGACGGATTGGGATTGGGTTTTAACAGCCGTGCGGCATTAATTACAAGGGGGCTTCTTGAAATCACGCGGTTGGGAACAGCCATGGGGGGGGAGCAACAGACCTTTTACGGCCTATCGGGAATCGGGGATCTCATATTAACCTGTACCGGTGAGCTCAGCCGAAATCGGCGGGTGGGTTTTCGGTTGGGTGAAGGGGTTGCTTTACAAACGATTCTTCAGGAAATGCATATGGTGGCCGAGGGGGTCCGAACCACCCAGGCCGCCCATCGGTTAGCCCAAAAGTTCCAGGTCCGCATGCCTATTGTTTCCCAGGTTCACGCTCTTCTTTTCGAGGGAAAAGATCCTCAAAAAGCTTTGCGTAGTCTCATGGAGGGGCCTCCAGGGGATGAAACGGGGGCGGATTGAACGGGATTCAACCGATGATTTTTGGTCTTTTGGGAGGAATTGCCTTACTCCTTTACGGGTTGCACCTTACCGGCAAAGGCCTCCAAGATGTGGCGGGAGGTCGTCTTCGACAAATCCTGGGTACCGTGACACGAAACCGTTTTCTCGGTGTGGGCATCGGAGCTGCCATTACCGGAATTCTTCAAAGCAGTAGTGCAACCACGGTCATGTTGGTGGGGTTTACCAGTGCGGGACTCATCACCCTTAGGCAAACCATTGCCATTATTCTCGGGGCTGATATCGGAACCACATTAACCGTTCAGCTCATCGCCTTTCAGGTTTTCGATTATTCCCTACTCATGATTGCATTGGGTTTCGCCCTCTTTTTCCTAGGGAAACAGCGAAAGTTGCGCTCATCGGGTCTTACCATTTTGGGTTTTGGATTTATCTTTTTGGCCCTTAAAACCCTTTCCGATTCCATGATTCCTTTGCGCGAAAGTGATTTAGCCAGGGATCTCCTTTTTCAGTTAAGCGAAAGCCCCATTTGGGGGGTTATTCTGGCGGCCATTTTAACCGCCATCATGCACAGCAGTGCGGCGGTCATCGGCATTGCCCTTGCCTTTGCGTCACAAGGGTTAATGCCCCTTTCATCTGCCATACCGATTATTTTAGGGGCCAATGTGGGAACCTGCGCAATGGCGTTGGTGGCTAGCATGGGGGGAAATACGGAAGCCAAGCGGGTTGCGGTGGCGCATACCCTGTTTAAAGTTTTAGGGGTTTTGGTGGTTTTTCCATTTATGGGTTTGTTTGAGCAGGGGGTGGTGTCAATCAGCGCTTCGGTTCCTCGGCAAATTGCAAATGCCCATACCCTTTTTAATATTGGGATTACCGCTCTTTTTCTTCCTTTTGCGACCCCGCTGGCCTTGCTGGTCACCCGGATGGTTCCGGAGCAACCCGATCTCAATCGTAAATTAAGACCCAAATACCTGGATCCCCATGTGTTGGATTCCCCCTCTATTGCCCTTGGATTGGCGACCCGGGAAGCCCTCCGAATGGCGGATGTGGTTCAAGAAATGATGAAAGATACCGTGAAAGTTTTTCAGGAGAATAATCAGGACTTATTGGAAGATATCGAGAAAAGGGATGATTGGGTTGACCTGCTGGACCGGGAGATCAAGCTTTATTTAACCAAGCTTTCCTCCAAATCCTTATCGGAAGATCAATCCGAGCGGGAGGTGGCGCTGCTTGCACTCATCAGTGATTTAGAAAATATTGGGGATATTATCGATAAAAACCTAATGGATATTGGAAAGAAGAAAATATATCAAGGATTGAAATTTTCTGAGCAGGGATTAAAAGAAATTGTGGAGTTTCATGGTATGGTTTCCCGAAATTTTGAACTTGCCCTTTCGGCGTTTGCGAGTCAAGATATGGAATTGGCCCAACGGGTGATCCAAGAAAAAGTTTCAATCAACCACCACGAAAGAGGTCTCCGCCAGGCTCATATCGAACGCCTTCACCAAGGGTTGCGAGAATCCATTGAAACCAGCGCGCTCCATTTAGATATTTTAACCAATTTGAAGCGGATCAATCACCATGTAACCAGTTTGGCCTATCCTATCGTAGAAAGTGTTTGAACCCGGTATCCCCATTCATGACCCCCAAACGTTTAAAAAGTCTACTTCAGCGTTATAAACAAGGAAAAATCGATTCGAATGAGGTCTTGTCTCAACTCAAAGACTTGCCTTACGAGAGCCTAGGGTTTGCTTCGGTGGATCATCATCGCTCCCTCCGTCAGGGTTTTCCCGAGGTGATTTACTGTCCGGGGAAAAGTATTCAACATATTACCGAGATCGCCCAAACCCTGGTGAAACACCAAACCCCCCTTTTGGCCACACGAGCAGAGGAGGGGGTGTTTCACGCCATTCAACGGTTCATCCCAAAAGCAAAATATCATCCAGAGGCACGGGCGGTGACCGTTTCCTTCGGCCCAAAAAGAAAACGGAAAGGAAAATCAGGAATTCTCATTATTACCGCGGGGACTTCCGATCTTTTTGTTGCGGAGGAGGCGAAGGTTACGTTAGAATTTTTGGGCTATTCTGTTGAAACCCTGTATGATGTGGGGGTGGCTGGTATTCATCGTCTTTTGGATCGAAAGAAACTTCTATTCAAGGCCCGGGTCATCATCGTGGTGGCGGGAATGGATGGGGTACTCCCCAGCGTGATTGGGGGGATGGTTCGCATTCCCTTAATTGCCGTTCCCACCAGTACGGGATACGGAACCGGTCTGGGAGGGTTTTCCGCCCTGTTAACCATGCTGAACTCCTGTGCCAATGGGATCGCCGTCATGAACATTGATAATGGATTTGGGGCGGCGTGTTTGGCTCAACGGATTCTTTTGGTTTCAAAGTGAAAGATTTCCAACCGCCTGCCCACACTAAAGAGCAAACCGTGCAGCGGATGTTTTCCTCCATTGCCCCCTCCTATGATTTGAATAATACTCTATTGAGTTTTGGGCTCCATCACTACTGGAAGCGGTTAGCGGTTCGGAAAGCGGGAATCCAGGAAGGGGATCGCGTTCTGGATCTCTGTTCTGGGACGGCGGATATTGCCTTACGGCTGGGGGTTGAGGCAGGAGAAAAAGGGAAGATCACAGCGCTGGATTTAAACCGGGAAATGCTCTCCTGCGGGAAGAAAAAAATTAACCAGCAAGGCCTATCCCACCGGATTAGGCTGGTGGAGGGAAATGCGGAATCCCTTTGTTTTCCAAACGATGTATTCGCAGCGGCCACCGTTGGATTTGGTATCCGAAATGTGGTGGACATACCACAGGCTTTTAGGGAGATTTTTCGGGTTCTTCGACCCGGTGGGAAATTGGTCTGTTTGGAATTTTCTCGGCCTGTGAATGGGATGCTCCGGGGCCTGTATCACCTGTATTCCTTTACGATATTGCCCAAGATCGGAGAGAGGGTTTCAAAAGATCAGACCGGGGTTTACAATTATTTACCGGATTCCATCCGCCATTTTCCGGATCAAGAGGCGTTGAAAGCCATGATCCAGCAGATCGGTTTTACCGATGTTGCATATACCAACTTGTCGGGGGGGATCGTGGCCATTCATCAGGGTGTGAAACCCTAGAATCGGGTTTGTTTTCTTTCCCCCTTAAACCGTCTGCCTGTATCACTTTTCCCCGGGGATTTTTCAAATCGCACTTCCTGGAAAAATCTTTGTTGAAAAATTGAATCCAGTCGTGGTACCCATAAGGGTACATTTTATTTTTCGGGATCCATGGAGTTTTAAATGTCTTCGGTTCGATCGGTTCTTTATATCTGGTTGCCATGTAAAAAGGTTTATCCTGTTGGCCTAACCTATCTGGCCCACCATGTCCATCAGCATCATCCAGAGGTTCAACAAAAAATTCTGGACCTCTCCCTGATTCCCAAAAGGAAACGACGGGAAAATCTATTAAAAACCGTTGGGGATTTTAATCCCGATTTAATCCTTTTTTCATGGCGTGATATTCAGGTGTTTGCTCCTCACGAGGGAGATGCCTCGCTCAAATATGCGTTTAATTTTTATTACTCTCAAAATCCGATCAAGCGTATTGGCGCTTCTTTAAAAGGGCTTCAGTTCCTTTTATCTTATTACAAGGGGATCCGCGAGAATCTTTCTTATCCCTGGCAGATACACCGGCATTTCCCAGAAAAAAAAATGATGATCGGGGGAGGGGCCTTTGGGGTTTTTGCCGAACAATTGATTCAACGATTACCGGAAGGAACCATCGGCATTTTAGGAGAAGGGGAAGGGGCGGTTCTGAAAATGGTGGAGGGCAAAGACCTATCCGATGAACGGTATATTCTCCGTCGCGGGAAAGAGGTCATCAAAGGGGACCGCCAAAACTATTTTCCTGTTGAGGGAATGGTCCTCAATTTACCCTACCTCTCCAGCATTTTCCCGGAATACCCGGCTTATCAGAATGATAATATCGGGATTCAAACCAAGCGGGGGTGCCCCTACGATTGTCAATTCTGTGAATATCCTTATTTAGAAGGGAGGCAGGTTCGATACCGTCCCCCGGTAGATGTGATTGCGGATCTCAGGCAACATTATGAGCTGTGGGGAAACCGGCGGTTTTGGTTTACGGATGCACAATTTATAACCGGACGGGAGGCCTATCCCCAATGCACCGAAATGCTCGAGCGGATTATTAGAGAAGGGTTTGATATTGAGTGGAGCGGATATGTACGGACCAGTATGATTACACGGGATTTGGCAAAATTGATGGTCCGTTCCGGTGTGGGGGATCTGGAGGTATCCATTACTTCGGGATCCCAAAAAGTCATTAATGAACTGCATATGGGATTTAGTGTTGAAAAGCTTTACGAGGGCTGCCGTTACCTAAAAGAGGCTGGGTTTACCGGGAAACTGATCTTGAACTATTCCCTGAATTCTCCCGGTGATTCTGAGGAGGGCCTTCTTCAAAGCGTTGGGTCTTATCGTAAAATTGCGGGAATCATGGGGGAGGAGAGGGTCTTTCCAACCCTCTTTTTCTTAGGCGTTCAGCCCCACACGGGCTTTGAACAGCGTTTAATTGATGAAGGGTATCTCTACCAGGGTTATAACCCTCTCTCATTAAACCCACTTGCCATTAAGAAAATGCTCTACAACCCTCAACCATTGAGTAAAATCATCGCTAAAGCCTGCCTTAAGGCGTGGGATGAAAAAGAGACCTCACTGAAAAAAAGCGGGATTCACTCCGATGGGTCCCATTACGCCGATGAGAATTTGTATCAAAGTGTGATGAAGGATTCCGGCCGGGAAGCGCTTCTTCAGATCGAAAATATTATTAAAGGAAAATAGAATATTAAAAAGTTGTAAAAAAGTAAAACCCACCTAATCTGTCAATCCCTGAGATCTCAGGTTCTTCCACCCATTTCACCTCCTACTAATGCTTAAGACCCACAGGAGAGAAGTTTAGCGATTACCGAAAAGAAATATTGTATTCTGGGATAGACTTCAAAGTTGTTTAGTACAGGAAGTACTCCACACCTTGGTTAATCCTGTTTGTTCGACATTCCTTGAATTCTACAAATTTCCGAGATGAGTACAATTCTGAGCCCACTAAACAGGGAAGTGCCCGCTGACTCAACCTGACCCAAAACGAATTATTTTGATTGGATCTTTCCTGAAAGTAGACCTTATTCCTTCTTGAAGCTCTTTTTGGTACTATCCAAAAAGGTATTTAACATATTACTAAATTCCATTGGGAAGATAAATTTGGTGGATGGGCTACTTCCTAAAGATTTTAAGGTTTCCAGGTACTGAAGGCTTAAGGTTTTTTCATCCACTCCCCGGGCTACCTCAAAAATTTTTCCCAATGCTAATGCGAATCCTTCGGAACGAAGGATAGCCGCCTGTCGCTCTCCTTCAGCCTTTAGGATGTCAGACTGTTTTACACCTTCCGCCACAGCAATCGCCGCCTGTTTCTGTCCCTCTGCCTCGGTCACCGTTGCCCTGCGCGCTCGTTCCGCAGACATCTGTCGAGTCATTGCATCCTGGACTTCTTTCGGTGGGGTAATTTCCCGAATTTCCACCCCGGTAATCTTGACCCCCCAACGCTGTGTCACCTCGTCCATCTTTGATTGCAGAATCCGGTTGATTTGATCTCGTCGGGCCAAAACATCATCTAGCGGAATATCGCCAACGACTGCACGTAAAGTTGTTGTGGCAATCCCTTGAGAAGCCCCTGCGAAATCTTGTACCTGAATGACACTTGAAGTAGGATCCGTTACACGAGAATAGATCAGAAAATCAATAGAAATGGGGGCATTGTCTTTGGTAATGCAGGTTTGCTGTGGAATCTCAAAGAACTTTTCTCTCAGGTCTACTCTTATCGCAACATCAATGATGGGTATAACGATCACAATGCCCGGACCTTTGGGGTTTGGAAGTACGCGCCCTAGTCGGAGGATCACAATTCGTTGGTATTCCGGAACGATCCGGAACATGAAGACCAGGAAGATTAAAAGGATAATGGCCGCAATAATTAGCCCTGTATTCATGACACGCTCCTAATTGTTCGCAAAACCTGTTTGAAAGGGTCTATCCAACTGAATTGATTTGGAATTCAATCCTTCTGTTTAATATTCCCAGGTGATATAACATTTTAAACTTTTTAAACTTTGGGAAGGATACTCTTAAATTCTTGGAAATTCAAACACCCAATTTTCAGCATTTTTAAAGGGTCAAAAGATTTTTCCATCTATCTATAATCAAAAGATTTAACGGGTTTTTTTTATTAAACTTTCTTTGGATTTTTCAAAGCTTCAGAATCAGGGATCGTTCCAATGTACGGGATTGAAGTTTTGATTAAAAGTGAAAACAATGGAGGGTAAATTTGGGTTAACCGGGTTTTTTGGAATTTAAAAAGGTGTTTTAAGGCAGGAAAGTGCGTGTATTTTTGATTTTTATTTTCCATTTAATAGGTTAGCTTGGTCCGACCCTTGTTTTATTTTCAAATAAAATCTTGTATCAAGGGAATCATTCAAGGTTCAATGCTTCGGGAAGGATTTCAACCTCCTTCACTTCTCGCAGACTCAGTGATTTTTTCCTTCTTCTGGATAGAAAATCTCTAAAGATATTTTTGAAAGAAACCCCGAATCCGATTTTCGTATTCTGTTCCCAACTGACCGTGGCTTAACCCCTCCCTAAACCAAAATTCTGCCTTTGGATTGTTCCCAAGAGCCTCCTTTAAAAGAAGAGCATGTGAGAACGGAATAACCTGGTCAGTGGTGGAGTGAATGATGAGAATGGGATTCTGACTATTTTTAATCTTCTTTACCGGAGAGACATCATAAATATTCACTCCCAAGAGGAGCTTTGCCCAAATTCCCGTCAATAAGCCCAAAGGGTATTTCAAGATTAAGAGATGGCGATAAGTCTCCCTGGCCATTAAAGAGAGCTCTGCATAGGCAGATTCCGAAACAATTGCTTTGATATCGCTAGAATGATCAGCCCTCATCAGCGCCACGGCACCACCCAAGGAAAATCCCCACACCCCAATCTTATGAAACCCACGGGTCTTTAAAAATTCGAGGGAGGCCAAAAGATCCCTTACTTCCCGGGCTCCTACGGTCGTTATGAATCCTTCACTCTCACCAAAATAACGAAAATCAAAAAAAAGTAAATTGAAATCCTTATTTAAAAAAAACAGCCCTGGTAGAATATCGCCTTTATCCGCGGGATATCCATGAAGTGCCACGATTACTTTATCTGACTTTGGTTGCGGGATGAACCATCCTTTTAATGCCAGGCCATCTGACGTCTTAAGGGTAATATCCTCAAAAGATGAGACATATTGAGCGGGGTGAACATGAGAATGGATTCGTGGGGGTCGGATCGAAACGAGGAGGCCAAAAAGGCTAAAGAGGATAAGGAAAAGGAAAATCGCAAAGAATCCACTGAGCATTTTTCTTACCATTTATAATGGCCTTGCAGTAATCGGAGTGGATTTTCTTTTGAAAGGTCCCGTTTTTCATTGGATCATTTCCTGTTGAAATCTACACCATTTATAAGATTTTCTCAAATATTGACTTAAGGAAGGAAGCGGTATTGATCGCGGGCGGGATTTAGGTTGTCTATGGTTAGGTTTGGAGTGAATTGTTCAGTTAAAGTCTGTGATTGGATTTAGAGAATTGGCTAGTTTTAGGGAAAATAGGGAAAGGGGGTAAATTCCCCAATAACCTGAATTACATTGATATCATTCCCACCCACCTCGCACTATTTGCCATGAGCCAGATTCCTGGGAATTAGGGGGATTCTTTTGTTTTTTAAAACTCTGGATTCCCGCTTGCGCGGGAATGACGGCCTTAATTTATTCAAAGTTTTCCCGGGACAGGACACTAGGGGGCACTTTAAAACTAACTAAGATTTTAAGGTTATTAGCATTCCGAAAACCCGCAGGCCAGGCATTTTTGGCAACCCTCCTCCCGGGTTAACAGCATATGGCAATCCGGGCATATGTTTCCGGTAAGATAGGCAGCGGGGCCGTTTCCTTTTCTACCATTTGAGTGCAGAGAAGGTTTATTTCCCGATAGTGAGGGCACCTGCTCACCCACTTCTTCCTCCAGAAGCCAATGCTCCTCTAAAGCCCGTGCGATTGCATCGGGAAGAGAAGACACACGGTTTCCACCAAAGCCGATGGTTCTAAATCCCCCGATTCCCTTGAGTTGGTTGACCAGTTCACGGACCTTATCTTTTCTGGAGAGCGGTGAAGGCGTTCTCATATAAAGCGAAATGGACCGCCCATAACCTTCAGCCATGGCCATCACATCACTCCCGGCTTTTCCAATGGTAATAAATACCTCTGCCGGGCCATCCTCATCGGTGTTCATGGTGATATGGGCTGTCCCAAAGGGTGTTTCTTTACTGACCGTGGTCCCAGTCCGTTTATAGGGCCTAGGCTTAATTTTTGACGGAGTGACTGTTTCTGGACTGAGCTCTGCATCTCTTGATGGTTCTGCTTTTTCCCTATCCCGGGTTTCCAGGACCTCCCCTTTTTTAGATTTTCCCACATTCATAACCTGTTCGTCCCGACTGCCATCGCGGTAAACCGTGATCCCTTTACATTCCAACTTAAAAGCCAGGAGATAGGCTTTTTTAACATCCTCTACGGATGCCTTCTCTGGGAGGTTGATGGTTTTGGAAACGGCACTGTCTGAATACTCCTGAAAAGCGGCTTGCATTCGGACATGCCAATCGGGTGCAATATCGTGGGAGGTGGCATAAATATCCTGCCACTTTTTGGGAACTTCGGAAAGCCCTCTGACCGATCCGTGGTTGGCTTGTATTTTCTCAAGAAGGTTCTTGTTCCAAAACCCTTCGGCTTTGGCGGTTTGGATAAATTCCTCCTGAACATAGGGAAGGTGTTCTCCATCCATTACATTTTTGTACCAAATCAGACTAAATTCCGGCTCACACCCACCGGAGGTGTCTGCGATCATGGACAGTGTTCCTGTGGGTGCCACCGTGGTGACGTAAGAATTTCTCAACCGGTAACCCATTCGATCATGCATGGAATTTTTCCAGTTGGCATAGACTCCCCGCTCCTCAGCCAATTGGGTTGATGCTTCGTAACCGATATCATGGATAAACTTCATGACCCGACGTCCCGTTTGAATGCCTTCTTCTGAATCATAAGGAGTGCCCAGCTTAAACAGCATTCGCGCGAACCCCATAATACCCAGGCCAATTTTTCGATTGGCTTTGGTGATTTCCTCGATTTCGGGGATGGGATAACGGTTCATGTCGATCACATTATCAAGAAAATGAACACAGGTCCGGATGGTCTGGCCCAATTTGACCCAGTCAATTGAAAGCCTTCCTCCAACGCTGTACATATGTTTTTCCAGATTAATGCTGCCTAGATTGCAGGATTCATAGGGCAGGAGCGGCTGCTCGCCGCAAGGGTTGGTGGCTTCCATTTCAGCGATGTGGGGTGTGGGGTTTGTGCGATTCGTTGCATCAATAAAGAAAAGGCCCGGTTCCCCGGTCAACCATGCGTTGTGAGCAATGAGGTCCATGACCTCACGGGCATTCAACTGGCGAACGATTTGTTGGGTTCGAGGATTAATGAGGTCATAGGATTCCCCTTTTTGAAAGGCTTCCATAAAACGGTCCGTGATGGCAATGCTGATATTAAAATTGGTTATTTCTTTTTTATCGGCTTTACATTGGATAAATTCAAGAATATCAGGATGATCTACCCTTAGAATTCCCATGTTGGCCCCACGTCGGGTACCTCCCTGCTTGACGGCTTCTGTTGCATGATTAAAAACCTTCATAAAAGAAACTGGTCCCGAAGCCACTCCCCCAGTGGTTCGGACCATGTCTTCCTTTGGGCGAAGGCGGGAAAAAGCAAAGCCCGTTCCTCCCCCCGTTTTGTGAATAATGGCGGCTTGTTTGACGGTTTCAAAAATTCCCTCCATTGAATCTTCAACCGGAAGAACAAAACAGGCCGAAAGCTGCTGTAGCTCTCTACCCGCATTCATCAGTGTGGGAGAGTTGGGAAGAAATTCAAGTGACCGCATGATCTGGTAAAAGGCTTCCTCTACCGCCTCCGTACTGGTTTTACCGTATTGGAGGTCGGCAGACGCGATATTTTTGGCAACCCTACGAAAGAGCTCATCGGGTTTCTCCACGACCTTCCCCGTTTCATCTTTCAATAGATACCTTTTTTCCAAAACCCGGTGTGCATTAGCAGAGAGAGGTTCAGACTCTTGGGATGAAACAGGTGACCGGGGGTAGTGCTTTTCCATTGGTTGCAGAGAATCGCCCGAAGAATGAAAATCTTGAAGGGTCTCCATGAATATCTCCTCCTAATCTAAAAAGGGTTTTTATAAGTCATTTCAAAAATGATGGATTGAACTTGATTTCACAAGATGTAGAGCTTGTTTTTTTACTGGGACAGGCAAAGAAAATTTTGGAGTATATTTTGCCTTGGATCAGATGGACGAAATTTCCTTTCGAAAGAACAATGCTGTCCGGGGCCTAACCCAGGGCGCTAATATAGCACGCGGCTTTAAGAAGTCAAGAAAAAATTCTATATATTGTGTTTTTTTTAAAAGTAAGACTAAATATTGTGGATATTTGGGTGGAGAACCTGTGAATCAGGGGTGAATAAAAGGTGGTTTGGGACCCATTTATGCTAAAAAAAAGGTCATCTTCAAAAAACTGAATGTCCTAATTCAGTTTTGGTGGAGAAACGATTTCTACCCCTTTCGGAACCGAAAAATTGAAAAGAGAATCGGATATACCTTGATTCACTTTAATATTTGAAAAGGAAAAGCTTGAACGGTTCCCGTTCAAAGAGGCCACTTCCATTTTTTCAATAAAATGGCTCTTTGGATTAATCGCCACAATTACATGGGAGGTCTCCTGGGTTCGTTTCGGGTGAAGGCGAAGTTGATAAGAAAGAGGTTCACCTGTGGGCTCCTCTTTCCAGGTGACTGTATAATCCCTTTGGAGTGTGGAAAGGGAGGCCAGTAGATGGATGGGAATTTCTTGGGCTGTTTCCTGGGTTAAAGAGGAAATCACTACCTGTTGGTGCTCTGGAATATAATAGGTAAATTTTTCCCCTTCTAAAAAAATCTGCTGTTGGCTGGGGGTGCGGTAATCCCATCTCATTTTTGTGGGTTTTTTTAAATATAGGATGCCATCCAGACGATGGGTAGTGGAGAAACCTTCAAAGGCGGTTTCTTGAGTAAAATCCGCCTGAAGATCATTTAGTTGGGCATAGGTATTTTGAACCTGGGCAATCAATTCTTCTAATGTCACCGCTTGGGCCGATGGGGTGAACCCGAACAGGAAAAGGAAAACAGGGAAAATCATCTTTTGGTTTGAAGCGTGGAATTTCCCCCTCCAAGTCATCAAGCGCACCATGGTTTAACCTTGCTCCCGGGTAAATCCTTTGGCTAGGACCTCTCGGGGCCTTCCCGCAATGGAGGGCCCAACGATGCCATCCTCTTCCATCATTTCGACCATACGGGCGGCCCGATTAAACCCGATGCGCAGACGTCTTTGAATCATGGATATGGACGCCTGTCCTGTAGTGGTGACTAAGTCGATGGCTTGTTCGTAGAATTGATCCCTTTCGCTTTCTTGCCCGGATTCCTGATCCGTGGGGGAAGGGAGAAGATCCTCATATTGGGTGGGGGCTTGTTTTTTGATAAATTCCGTTACCTTTTTAATTTCAATATCCGAGACGAAGGAACCGTGAATTCTGGTAATTTTTCCGGTTCCGGGGGTCAGAAAAAGCATATCTCCTCTTCCCAATAGATTTTCGGCACCATTGGTGTCTAGAATGGTTCTTGAGTCGGTTTTAGAGGTGACCTGAAAAGAAATACGTGCGGAGAAATTGGCTTTAATGACGCCGGTTAGAACATCCACGGAAGGCCGTTGTGTGGCCAAAATCAAATGAATTCCCGCCGCCCGGGCCATTTGGGCCAACCGGGTAATGGAGTCCTCTACTTCCGACGAAACGGAAAACATTAAATCGGCCAGCTCATCAATAATAATAACCAGATAGGGAAGCTTTTCTGGGTTGGTTTTTTCTTCCGTCTCCTTTGAGTCTGATTTTGCCGATTTAGAATTTTCTTTTAAGGAAATGGCCTTGTTGTAGCTTTCAATATTACGAACCCCCATTTCAGCCAGCTTTTTATACCGGTCTTGCATTTCTATGACCATGCGGTGAAGCATACGGGCAGCATCCCGTGGTTTAGTGATTACGGGAGCAATAAGGTGTGGGATCCCATCGTAAGCAGAGAGTTCCAGCATTTTGGGGTCGATCATTAATAGACGAACTTCTTGAGGGCTCGCCGAAAAAAGGAGGCTTAAAACCATGGTGTTTAAAGCAACGCTCTTTCCCGATCCCGTAGCCCCCGCCACCAGAAGGTGAGGCATGGCGGAAAGGTCCGTGATGATCGGTTGGCCAAAAATATCCTTGCCCAGTGCAAGGGGAAGGACCGGGCGTTCGGCCAGGTGTTCTTTTTGCGTTAATATTTCTTTGAGGGTGACCTCCTCCCGTTGGGAATTGGGAATTTCTATTCCCACCACGGCTTTTCCCGGAAGAGGGGCCACAATTCGGACCGACATGGCCCTCATGGCCAGGGCAATGTCATCGGACAGGTTCACAATCTTGTTCACCTTAACCCCCGGTGCGGGTTCAAACTCATACATGGTAATGACAGGCCCGGGGTGAACCTGGGTGACCTTGCCGTCGATTCCGAAATCCAAAATCTTCTTTTCTAAGAGGGAGGCATTTTTGAGCATTTCTTCCCGGGAGGTTTTCCCCGATGAAGAAGAGGGTCCATCCAAAAGGGAAAGGGGTGGAAGTTGAAAACGGCCTTTGGCTCCTTTTACAAATTGGAAGGGAATCTGCTCCGTGGCAGGGGGAGGGAGTGGGGGTGGAGGGGGAGCCTGTTCAATGATTTTGGGTTTTCTCTCAGTGAATTGAAACGCTTTTTGAATCACCTGTTTTTCCCATCGTCGGTTTTTCTCCCGTGAGATGGTAAATTCCGTTTTGATCTCCTTCAACAGGGCTTTGCACCTTTGATACAAAGCGGGGAAAAACTCCAAACCTTTTTGAAGGGAGATCGATGTGCACATCAGGAGGGATAAGGTGATCATCGCCCCTAAAAATAAATGGGCCCCGATCCAGGCCATATTATTGACCAGCAAAGAGGAAAAAAGGCTTCCAATGATTCCCCCCGCTGAACCCGTTAAATTTTTCCACAATCCTTTTATGGTTTCATGGTGGAGACCCAGCAGAGCGGCAACCCCCAACAAAAATAGGATTCCTCCGGAAATCTCCATGAGCCCTCGGGAGGGTTCTTGGGCTTTGAATTTTCGCCATCCCAATATGAGGGTGACCATTGGGAATAGAAAAGCCGCTCCCCCAAACAGTTGAAGGAGGAAATCTGCCAGGTAAGAACCGATTCTACCGGTCAGGTTTTTAACTTCCGGGGTGGAAGAAATGGAGGTGAAAGAGGGGTCCGAAGGGTGGAAGCTGAGAAGGCTGAGGGCCAAAAAAAGGGAAATGCCAAATAAAACGACCCCCCACATCTCTTGGAACCGTTTCCATCGCTTTCTGTTCAATGCCATGACCTTTCCCCTTTTTATTGATCTAATAGGATGGGAATGACTATGGGCCGGCGTTCCAAATTTTTAAAAAGAAATTTTCGTAAACTATTTCGAATCCGGGTTTTTAAGGCATTTTCGTCTTCTTTCAATTCTTCTATAACACTTTCAAACGTTTCCCGGATGTGTCGCTTGAGATCCTCCAGGACCTCAGGGGATTCCTCTTCGGACATGAATCCCATGGAAAAAAGTTCCGGGGTATGGGTCAACTCCCATGTTTTTTTATTCACTCTCAATAGAACAATTAAAAGGCCATCACGGCCCAGGCGTTGCCGATCCTTGATGGTGACCTCATCCATGGGTCCCTGACCTTTGCCCGCAATATAGATACGGCCGGCGGGGACCTGTCCAATCCTCATCCCTTTATCTTTCGTGAGTTCAAGGATATCACCATCCTCAAGAATAAAAATTCGGTCTTTTGGAATTTGAAGCTGTTCGGCCAGAATGGAATGATGGACCAGATGCCGGTATTCCCCATGGACGGGGATAAAAAACGTTGGCTTCACCAAATTGATCATCAACTTCAATTCCTCTTGGCTGGCGTGGCCCGACACATGGATGTCCGAAACCCTTTCATAAATGACCTTCGCTCCTTGGCGAAAAAGGTTATTGATCACCCGGCCGATGGCCCGCTCATTTCCGGGAATGACCCTTGAGGACAGAATGATGGTATCCCCATCATGGACTTGAAATTGTTTGTGTTCCCCCGTGGACATCCTAAAAAGGGAGGACATGGGTTCTCCCTGGCTCCCCGTAGTGATCAGGACCACTTGTTGATCGGGCAGGTTTTGAATGTCGTCCATTTCAAGCCAGACGTCTTTAGGAATGTGAAGGTAGCCCAACTGAAGCGCAATGGCAGCGTTATTGACCATGCTTTTTCCATTGAGGCAAACCTTCCGGTTGGTCCGGACCGCTGCGTTGACGGCTTGTTGAATCCGATGAATGTTGGAGGCGAAGGTGGCAATGATGATGCGACCAGGGGCCTGTGCAAAAACGTCCTGGAAGGCTTTTCCCACTTCACTTTCCGAAGGAGTGAAACCCTTCCGTTCGGCGTTGGTGCTGTCGGAGAGAAGAGCCAAGGTTCCCTTGCGGCCATATTCACCAAAGGTGGACAGGTCCGGAACCTTTCCATCCACAGGGGTATGATCAATTTTAAAATCCCCTGTATGAACCACCCGGCCGACGGGTGTTGTAATTCCGAGGCCAACCCCGCCTACGATACTGTGGGTGACCTGTATAAATTCAACGGTAAAAGCGCCCAGCTGGACGGTGTCTTTGGGTTGAATGGGAAACAGTTTCGGGTCTTCTGGAAGTTCGTGCTCGCGAAATTTTTCGGCAACCAGTCCTAAGGTTAAAGGGGTTCCGTAGATGGGCGGATTGACCTCTCGAAGGAAGTACGGAATGGCCCCGATATGGTCTTCGTGTCCATGGGTTAACACCAAACCCCGGATTTTCTGGCGGTTTTCCTGAATATAACGCATGTCGGGGATCATGATGTCCACTCCCAGCATTTCGGCATCCGGGAACATCAGTCCACAGTCCACCACCAGGATATCTTCCCCCCATTGAAAAAGGGTCATGTTCAGACCGATTTCGCCGATGCCCCCCAAGGGAATGATCTTGAGCGGAAGGTCCTGTGAAGGGGTTAAATTATTTGATAGTTGTGTCATGCTCTATTTGGCCCCCAAAAATATTCAAGGGGTGATTATATCACAGTTTCTTCAAAGAAAAAAAGAGATGATCCGTCAGCAGGCCGAATTCGGACAGCGTAAGGGTCTCAGGTCGACGAAGAGGGTCCAAGTGGCTTTTCAGGAGCGCATCCGACACCGCCGGTTCCTCAAACCCGCCTTCCTTTAACGCGTTTTTGATCGATTTACGTCGATGCTGAAAAACCGACCGGATCATTTTAAAAAAAAGGTCTTCATTGGCAAGGCAAATGGGAGGAGAAGGATGAGGCTGTAGGGTCACCACCGCCGATTCTACCTTGGGATTGGGGTAAAACGATTTTCGACTTACACGGAGGGGCATCCGGACCGCTGCCTGATACTGAACCGATAGGGAGAGGGAGCCGTAATCTTTTTTTCCGGGAACGGCGACCACGCGACGGGCCACCTCCCGCTGAAACATGAGCACCATGATGGAGATTCGATTCCGTTCCTTCAGTAATCGAAACAAGAGGGGGGTTGAAATATGGTAAGGGAGGTTGGCCACCACCTTAAACGGTTTGGGAATTTCCTCAAACGGGTAAGAAAGGGCATCGGCCTGAATGATTTCAACATTGGACTGGCCTTCAAATGTTTTTTTAAGGTGTTCGGTCAGGCGGGAATCAAATTCAAGGGCGACCAGGTGTTTGACACGGGGGGCCAAAAGCCGGGTCAGGATACCCCGTCCAGGGCCAATTTCAATGATGGTATCGGTCCCGTCACATTCGGCAAGGTCTACAATGGATTGCGCAACCGCAGTACTGACCAGAAAATTTTGTCCCAGGGATTTTTTGGGTCTGTGTAGTTTTTTGCTTTCGGGAGGATGCATCTAGTCGATCTTATCATAAAGGGAGGAGGGAAAGTATTGAATCGGGAAGAAAAAAAATGGAGAGAAAATCTTTCACTCAAATTGTTTAAAATATTTTTCTGAATCATACCTGTTTAAAAGTTTTAAAAGTTTCCAAAATGCCATCATTCCCGCGCAAGCGGGAATCCAGGATTTTTTTTCAATTTTTGAATTTCCCTCCTTTGTAAGGAGGGACAAAAGGGAGGTAGAAGGGTTTATTATTCCTGACTCCTTTAAACGTTCCTTTAGAATTAAAGGAAAAAAACCGTTCTTTTATTTAGCAATGTGAATAGCTTTAGTAATTGGTCTATTAAGGATGGATTTAAAGCTTCAACAATTTTTTCGCGTTCAGAAGCATGATTTTTTCATGAACTTCGGGTTTGAATCCCGCTTTTTCAAAATCGGCCACCCAGCGCTCAGGGGTTAAGAATGGATAATCCGATCCAAAAAGAACACGGTCCTGTAAAAGTGTGTTGGCGTATTTGACCAGAGATGGCGGAAAATATTTTGGTGACCAACCCGAAAGATCGATGTATACATTGGTTTTATGAACAGCGATGGCCAGCATCTCCTCCTGCCAGGGCCATGAGGGATGGGCCCCGATAATGGTCAAGTTTGGGAAATCCGCGGCCACATCATCGATGTAGGGAATAGGTCGGCCATAATCCAATTTAAGACCGTTTCCTCCGGGGACGCCCGCACCCACTCCGGTGGTTCCGGTGTGAAGGAGAAGAGGGATTTTGAGTCCCGCGCAGGTTTCCCATAACGGGTAAAACCGGCGGTCATTGGGATAGAATGCCTGAGCAATCGGGTGGCACTTCAGTCCCTTTAGTCCCAGTGACTTGACCGCTCGTTCGAGTTCCTGAATGGCCATCTTTCCCTTCCAGGGATCGATGCTGGCAAATCCGATAAAGGTTTCGGGATAGCGTTTGACCACACCGGCTACAAAATCATTGGTGACGGCGGGAAGCCCTGTATGGGTTTCCGCATCCCAAGCCAATAGGACCGCCATCATGTCCGCTTTTTGATAGACGTTTGCCATCTCTTCGATACTGACCGGTTCTCCGTGTTTGTGGAAATACCGCATGGCATCGGCCATGTATTTTCCCCCGCCTTCTACCAGGTATTCGCGGGTTCCGGGATGAACATGCATGTCGATGGCTTTCATAACAAAGGACTCCTTTAAATCCCCAAAAAATTTTATAGGCTAAACGTTATCACACTCCGAAGGGAGGTTGTCAAGACGCCCCCTAACCGAGACTATATTTGAGAACAATTTTAGGGTATCCATGTTGATGAAAATGGGTAGCAAAGGAAACAGGATGCACCCTTACAATGGTTCTGTTATGATATTGAAAAACGGACTCCATCATTATTGGGTGTTTATGGTCAAAAAGATTCGAAAACCATTTAAAAAGGGGCCCAAAGCCGACTATTCGGTTCCAATGGTTTTGGTAATGACCGGTTTATATGGACTCAAACGAGAGGGCAAAGATTTTTTTTGGGAATTGGAAAAGCCAGAAGACCTACGAATGATCCTTTCCGATCATTTTGGATATCCCGTTATTTTAGGAGAGCGCCCCCTTTCCAGGGAGGAATATTTGGATTGGGGACTGAGAGGGGAGCCTGGCAAACTAGCCAATATGTTTGTCCAAACCCGGTTGATCCCCATGGGGCCCTATGTTCATCCCGTGAATGAAGGAAAAGAACCTCGGTTGGGAATTCTTCCCCTTCTTTGTTTGGTCAAAGGCGCGGGTTTAAAGGGGTTTTTAAATGATTCCTGGGTTCAACTTCCCGAAGTCACACAGGCCTCTTTGAATAGAATTTTTTATTCCTCTTTTAATATGATTTCCGGATATGATCTGCTCCTTTATCCGGGGCCGATTCATCCCAGGGCAATCAATGAGGGCATATCCTGGATCAACGGTGAACTGGAAGCGGAGATGGAGCGTTCTAGTTCGAGGTCGGAAATGAAGGTTTCGGTTTTTGAGGCCGGAACGGTGGGAGAAATTCCCTGGTATCAACCTTTTTCCCGAGAGGCATGAAGGTTGGATTGGATGTTCAACCATGGAACAAACCGGGTAGACCCGGGGACAGGGGCTACCCGCGGATGTGATTATTGGATATATCCAAGGACATCTTCCTCACGGACCATAACCAACTCTTCATGATCAATTTCAATTTTGGTCCCGGAATATTTTTCGTAGAAAACACGGTCTCCCGGTTTCAGTGTGGTTTTTTCGAATTTTTTTTCCGTTACCTTTCCTTTTTTATCTTTTTCTTCTTTAAAACGCCCCTCTCCGATAGCCAGGACTTCTCCGTGCTGTGGTTTTTCCTGTGCCGCATCGGGGATATATATTCCCCCGGAGGTTTTTTCTGAAGCGAGATTGGGCCGAATCAACGTCCAATCCTGAAGCGGTCTAAACTTCATGGTGCATACTCCTTTCTATTTTTTGGGGCTAGCGTCGCCCCTCCACCGGCAAAGCCGGATGGAGCCTTCCCCTCTCGCTCGCTGGGTAGATTCCCACCTGCGACTCAAGCAAGAGGACCCCGCCTTCTAGGCGGGAGTGATTGGATTTCCTCGCTAAAAGGGTGTCGAAGCAAGGTTTATTATTTAGAGTCTGTATTTTAATGCGCATTTAGATTGAACTTGGACAGAGGGAACCGCCATGGTGCGCAGATGTCCGCCTGTTTTCGCATCTTCGAGTACGCTTCATCAACATTCGTTGACTTTTCCCCGTTTTCATGGGCGATT
>DASWJH010000024.1 GCA_036397255.1 Nitrospiria bacterium | reverse complement strand
GAATATCAGATTGATCAAACGTCGCATCATCGGTCCCGTCTCTGCTTGTGTCCTGGATTCATCGTCAAACCAGGACCCCGTGAAAAAGGGGACAGGATACTTTTTCCTTCTTGACGTATGTCAACCATATCGGATTCCCGCTCCCCGATAGAGGCATTCGAGGACAGGTTTCGCGGGAATGACGGGAAGGGCCTGGATTTCCGCTTTCCCCTGCCTGCAAGTGCCCGCCGGACAGGCAGGTAATGACAAAATTTACCCACTCACTTCCACGATGAGCCATTTTTTTTAATTAAAAGCCTCCAAAAAAATTTTTTTTGATGAAATAAGGAAAATCTCTTTTCTGGGTCTCATGAAACTAGGGTATCCGCTTGGAAAAGGAAATGGCAAGTGTATTCTAATCACCCAAAGAATCTCTCGCTTTTTTTATCTTCCAAAAAATTTTTGGTGGAAATGAAAATATTGATCCCGTGTCAAATTCCAAAAGCGCAGGGTCTTAGGGCATGGAGGCTTTATCCGTGAAATTCCCATTTGAAACATGCTATGATGCGGGCCTAATTTGAAAGGAGGGTTGGGTTAAACCATGGGCGAAAAGTCTCCGGTTAAACGGGAAATATGGGGTAGTCAAGCTGGGTTTATCCTCGCCGCGGTGGGGTCAGCGGTTGGTCTGGGTAATATCTGGCGTTTTTCCTATCTCGCTTACGATAATGGAGGGGGGGCATTTTTGGTCCCTTATTTTTTGGCTCTTTTCCTTGCGGGAATTCCATTGCTGATATTGGAGTTTGGAATCGGCCATGAGCGAAACGGCAGTGCTCCTTTGGCCTTTGCGCGCATCAGCAGGAAGTGGGAATGGCTGGGGTGGTGGGCGGTTGTTTTTGTCATGTTTGGGATTGTTTTATATTATGCCGTTATTATTTCCTGGTGCCTGAATTATCTTGTGCTCTCCTTTTCTTTGGCCTGGGGAGATGATCCGAACGCTTTCTTTTTTGATGAATTTCTAAAAAAATCAGAGGGTCCCTTCCAGGTGGGAAATATTCAGATTCCCATTCTTGTGGGGTTGGCCATTGTTTGGTTTTTCAATTGGGCCATCATTTACCGTGGTATTCGTCAGGGAATTGAGTTGGCCAATAAGATTTTTATGCCGCTTCTTTTTCTGTTGACTGCGGTCTTGGTCATCTGGAGCCTGACGTTGGAAGGGGCGGGCACGGGTCTTCGGGCCTATCTCATGCCCGAATTCAAGGCCCTTTTAGAACCCAAAGTTTGGATTGACGCCTTTAGCCAGGTTTTCTTTAGCCTCAGTTTGGGTTTTGGCATTATGATTACCTATGCCAGTTACCTCCCTCGTCGCGCGGATATAACCCGTAGTGCTGTCATCACCGCTTTGTTGGACAGCGGATTTGCAGTGTTTGCCGGTTTGGCTGTGTTTTCCTTGTTGGGTTATATGGCTGGTCAAACCCAAAGTTCGATTGAAGAAGTGGTAACGGCCAGTATCGGTTTGGCTTTTGTTGCCTATCCTAAGGCGATTAGTCTCTTACCGGGAGGTGCGGTATTTGGCGTTCTCTTTTTTGCATCCCTGGTTGTTGCTGGGCTTTCTTCCTCCATTTCTATTATTGAAGCCTTTACCTCAGCGGTTATGGATAAATTTTCCTTTAACCGAAAACGGGTTGTGACAACGGTATGCATTGTCGGTTTTTTAGGAGGGTTAATTTTTACTTCTCAGGGAGGGCTGTTTTGGTTGGATATTGTGGATCATTATATAACCCATTTTGGTCTTGTGGTTGTGGGCCTCCTCGAAGCGTTCCTGGTGGGGTGGCTTTTTCAGATCGAGACCCTTCGGAAGCATATCAATGCGGTTTCAAAAATCAATCTGGGTCCATGGTGGAATATTTTGATTAAAATGGTTGTCCCCATTGTATTGGTCATTATATTAGGGGGTGATCTGGTTAGTGAATTAAGTAAACCTTACGAGGGATATTCTTGGAAGGCGCTTATTTTAATCGGGTTGTTTTGGCTGGCCATTACTTTTTTGGTGGCTTTGGTGTTTACATGGATGCCATGGAAGAAACAACCGAGACAGATGGGAAAATAAACCGGTGGTTCAATCCTGCAGATTGAACCTAATTATGTTGAGTCCTTTGTGTTTACAAAACCAAAGATTTTTTTAAACCAACCCGAGAGCCCAAACCTTTTTCTTTGACTTTCTCCTGGGTCTGGGTATTCCACCCAAACCGGTTGAGAGCCAAGGTAATCCCCCCCACGAAAAGTGATTTGAGAGCGAAGTTGCCGGTAGCCCCGTTGCTGAAGGATTTGAATTAAATTCTGCAATGCGGCTTTTTCGGTGTTGCAAAGCTCAGTGGTTACCCTATAGGTTTCATAAGGGAAAGTGGCTTGAAAGGACCCAGCCCTACAAGTTACCTCCGCCAGTCGGTTAAACCCACGTTGACGTTCATCGAGGCCTGCGATTTGAAATCGATTTTCTTCCTTCGCATTTGATTCCGGCATGGTTCACAGCCCAAGGGACCCGCATGTTTCAGAAACCACACTTCTTTTTTTTAATTCCAACCCAGTGGATTTAAGCTTAAACAACCTGGGTCATAGGGTCAATTCAAATTATGAATTTTATTCGGTATACCCACACCCCCATCCAAAAGGTTTTTGGGTTGAAGACTATGTTTTTACAAAGGGTCTGTGTTAAAATAGCCCGGTTTTTAGATCTGGGTCCAAAAATCTTGGTGTTTGGGTTGTCTTTATTATTAAAAAGGTTTGTAAATGATTAAGGTGACACCGCAAGCGGTTGAAAAGCTGAATCACCTGCTAAGGGAGCACCCAGAGGAGAACTGTGTTCGTGTCCGGATTACGGATCTTGGGGAGGACCGACGGGTTTTTCATATTACGTTGGAGGAAGCATTTCAGCCGGGGGATCAGGTCCAGGAATCCTATGATTTGACCATCGGAATTCCGGAGGAGGATGCCCAATTAATGGAAGGTGCCACATTAGATTACGATGAGACCGAGGGATTTAAGGTTCAGCATCCCAACTCTGAAGAGAATGGTGATCATGATCCCTTTCAACTCAATTAAATAATGATAGACAAGGAGGAATAGGTCCATGGGGGCGGATGATAAACAGATTATTTTCTCACTGGTGGGGGTGGGGAGGGTGTTTCCTCCAAAACGCCAGGTGCTCCGGGATATCTATTTGTCCTTTTACTATGGGGCAAAAATCGGTGTGTTAGGGCTAAATGGGTCCGGAAAGAGTACCCTCCTTCGAATTATAGCGGGCCTGGACAAAGATTTTCTTGGCGAGGTTTCTTTTTCAAAAGGGTATACCGTTGGTTTATTTGAGCAAGAGCCCCAGTTAGAAAAGGGAAAAACCGTTAAGGAGATTGTGCAGGAGGGACGAGCCGAGGTCATGGCTCTTCTCAAAGCCTATGAAGCCGTGAGCAATAAATTAGGGGAGAACATTTCTCCCGATGAAATGGAAAAACTGTTGGAGCATCAAGCCAAACTTCAAGAGAAAATCGAGGAAGCCAATGGCTGGGAGTTGGAAAACGAGCTTGAAGTGGCCATGGACGCTCTGAGGTGCCCGCCTCCCGAAACCAAAGTGGAGGTTTTATCCGGGGGAGAGAAACGCCGGGTGGCCCTCTGCCGCCTTTTGATACAGGAACCTGACATTCTTCTCTTGGATGAACCGACCAACCATCTGGATGCGGAATCGGTTCAATGGTTGGAACAGCATCTTCAGCATTATGAAGGGACTGTTATTGCCGTGACCCATGACCGCTATTTTTTGGATAAAGTAGCGGGGTGGATTTTGGAGTTAGACCGGGGATATGGGATTCCGTTTAAAGGTAACTATTCCTCTTGGCTGGAGCAAAAACAGGAACGGATGAGAAAAGAGGAAAAAGCGGAGTCTCAGCGGCAAAAAACACTTGAGCGGGAATTGGAATGGATACGAATGTCTCCCAAAGGGCGCCAAGCAAAAGGGAAAGCACGCTTGAACCAATACGAGCAACTCATGAGTGAGAAGCAGGAAAAAACCGCTGGGGATTTAGAGATTTATATTCCCCCAGGACCCCGGCTGGGAGATATTGTTTTGGAGGCCAGAGAAATCAGTAAATCTTATGATGATCGCATCCTATATGAGAACCTCTCTTTTTCTCTTCCACGGGGTGGAATCGTTGGAGTGATTGGGCCCAATGGTGCCGGAAAGACCACACTGTTCCGAATGATTACTGGTGACATCAAACCGGATTCCGGAGAAATAAAAGTGGGCGATACGGTTAAAATCGGGTATGTGGATCAGAACCGGTCTCTGGACTCCAAGAAAACAGTTTGGGAAATTATTTCGGGCGAGTCAGATACGGTTAAACTAGGCAATATTGAGGTCAATTCCCGGGGTTATGTGGGACGGTTTAATTTCTCGGGGCCTGATCAGCAAAAGAAGGTGAAGGATCTTTCAGGGGGTGAGCGAAACCGTGTTCATTTAGCCAAGGTTCTAAAAGAGGGGGCAAACCTTTTGATTTTAGATGAGCCCACCAACGATTTAGATGTGAATACCCTTCGGGCTTTGGAAGAGGGGCTGGAGCATTTTGGGGGATGCTGTTTTCTGAGCAGCCATGACCGTTGGTTTTTGGATCGGGTGGCCACCCATATCCTTGCCTTCGAGGGGGACAGTAAGGTGATCTGGTTTGAGGGAAATTACAGCGAATATGACGCGGATCGTAAGAAGCGTTTGGGGAAAGAGGCCGATCAGCCCCATCGTATCCGCTACCGAAAATTGACGAGAGGCTAATCTCTCCCTTGGTGTTGAAAATCTTTCAATCCTTTGCTTATAATGAGGTCCCTTTAGAATTATTGATACATTGTGCGCCTGTAGCTCAGCTGGATAGAGCAACGGCCTCCGGAGCCGTGTGTCGGGGGTTCGAATCCCTTCAGGCGCGCCAAAATTTTTGCTTTGCAAAAATTTGGAGCATTCGAGCAATTGAGCGATAACAAGTTGTTGAAAAAGTCCCATTCATGGTTCGACAAGCTCACCCCTAACGTGTCTAAAAAGGTGTAGGGAATTTAAAAGTAATGGGCCGTTAGCTCAGCTGGTAGAGCAACTGACTCTTAATCAGTGGGTCGCAGGTTCGATCCCTGCACGGCCTACCAAATTTTTCAATAAGTTATAAAAATATTCTAAGATGAGAAGAAGGGGAATGTAGGCGCTATGTAGGCAATAAAAAAGAAACCTATAGAAAAAAAAAGGGGGCAAGAAAAATTGAAACTCCTCTATTCTTTTTCAGAAGGGAGGGTTTTTTTTCAAAAATACCTGTAACCGGTACAATTTTCGAGTCCTAAAGGAGAAAATTAAAGGGTAAACACATTTATTGCCCGGGAGATTTCCGTGAACCTACAAGGGTTTACAGTTTCATTTGGGGCTATTGACCCAAAGGGCCATTTTCTAGTATATTTAATAAGTTAGGTAAATTAATGAATCATTCAAATCCTTTCTCAGGTCCTACTCCAAGTTTTAAGAAACCCCCTATTGCAGAGGTTGCTCTTGGAATACGGTTTAATATTTCAGATAAACTTAAAATTCCACATATTGGTCAACTTTGGAATAAATTTCGCCAAGACTATCCTAAAATCGAACATGCCCCACCAATTGCATCGGGTCAAGGTGATATTCCAGTAGATCCCACAACGGGAATGCCATCCCTTAGAGTGTGGTTTGTAAATGAATCAGAGGATCAATTAATACAATTTCAGGTCGATAGATTCCATTTCAATTGGAGGCGTAAGGAAGCCGACTATCCTCGATATCCTTATATGATTAAGAATTTTGAGAAAGTGTTTGACACAAATAGTATTTTTTTTAAGGAGTATTCCCTGGGACCACTTCAACCAATTGAGTGTGAACTTACTTATATTAATCATTTCAAAAAAGGCCTAGAATGGAATAATAGTGCTGACCTCAGAAAAATTTTTTCTGATTCTCCCTTGATTCAAAAAAAAGAAGGATTTTTGCCAGAACCTGAAGCTATTTCATGGAGGGCGCGGTTTCCATTAGGAGAAGGAAAGGGATCCCTAACTGTGAAATTGGATCATGGTACACTAATCAAGGAAAAAAATAAGGTGTACATTCTCGATTTGACGGCTCGAGGTATGGGTGAATCAACAAATAAGGAAGACATTTTCAAATGGTTTGACCTAGCGCATGAGTGGGTGGTTCGGGGATTTACTGATTTAACAACACCTGAAATTCAAAAAATCTGGGAACGGGAGGAATAATGCCTGAGGTAAAATCTCAAACGAGTGTAACGTCTGAAAGTAATATTCAAAAAGATGAAGCCTCCATTGAGACAGGGACGTTGTCTAACGTACGGGCCTTTGACGTTCGAGTCACTTCCCAGGCAGGAATGCTCGTGTTATCAGAAAAGTTAAAGCACCTAAATTCAGCGGTTGTGAACCCAGAGAAATTGACACTTGTTATTTGCGGTAAAAGTAATGAACCACTTACTCGAGCGGACCTAATTGGCGACACTGATGAAAAAGTTAAAGAAATAATCTTTAAAATTAAAACTTTAATTGATATTCCTCTAGGGGCGAGACTTCTTGTTTTATTTAATGAAACAAAAGAAGAAGACCCTTCAAGTTCCGAAATATCCTATGGGTCACTTATGAATTTCTATAATTTTCTCACCTCCCTTAAAACCCATGGAAAGGTGAAGCGTCCCTTTCTTTCTTTGACGCCGGATAATAATATTTATGCCTCATGGCGGCTTGAAGAAGGGCGAATTTTTAGCATACATTTTTTGCCCGAAGAGGATGTTCGGTTTGTTGTATTCAAGCCAAATGAGAGGCACCCAGACCGAAAAATTAGGGTTTCTGGGACAACAACTACTGACACTATTATTGAAACAGTGGCCCCTTATGGGGTATGGGATTGGATCTCAGAATGAAAGGCGATAGGATACCCGACCAAGATCATGTTGCCCGTTTGTGTAAAAATTTATTTTTTGACCAAGGGAAAATTCAGGCACCCGCCTTTTTTTTAAGACCAGAGGAAGATATTTTATCAGTAAATTGGTTGGAATTTTTTAATTGCCAGGGTAGAGAAAACGAAATTGCTGCGCTTAGGTTAGCTTATTCAAATAAAAACCTAAACGTAAAAAAAAACGCAAGGATTGCAGTCCTAAACGCTGGTGAAGTTTACAGGAAAGTACAAAGGGAAGCTTCAGTTAAAAGGAATTTTGACATCCTCCATGATCCAATTGAAGATGAGGATGACCCCTCCAATAATGACCCATCTCATAGCGGGATTTATGGTTTGAGACCGAATAATGAGGAGATTGCTGAATTAATTTGTGAAACAGATCCTAAGATTTATCCTGCTCGAAGTTAAGAAACTTTATTAAAAATCCTCCTATTCCCCGGTGGAAGTCCAATTGAGGTATTAAGAAAAAAAAACAAGAATTTTCTGAAAAGAAGAAAATTTTATTTTAAATTCAATTACTATCACTGTTGGTTGCGGGGGGGGCGATTTGTCCTGTAGTAAAGGAGATTGAAGCTCCCATCATTGAGGTTATATTTGATTGATTTTATTTGAGTTTTACATAATTTCTGTCCTAATTAAAATCTACACCAAAATTTCATAAAAAATACCCTAAATACCCTATTTACTTTTAATCTGAAATTGTAGTACAAGGTACTTAGGTTAATATCATAAAAACACCTTCCATCATGGCAAACTACTGGTGACGGTAGGGCGCAAAGCAATGGGTCTTTAGATACCCGAGCTTCCGAAGGGACCATAATACTATTGTCATTGTGGGAAACCATTCAAAAGGAGGTCGTTAAAATGAAAATTCTAACCTCTTTCTTCATCCTCGCTGTTTTGATTTTTCCCACATCTTCTGTTTTTGCATTACCAATAACATACGAGATTAAAGGGAACTTTGGAACAATAGAGCACCAGGTAGGAACATCTATATCACTTGCAAATAATAGTTTTATGAAAATTCAATTTACTATTACGGATCCAACTGAAATTTTATCAAGTGACTTGTTCTCAAATTTTGGAAATTTTTCAATTGCATCCGCTTTCGTTACCGCACCCGCCTTTGGTCTATCAAAAGTCAAAGCAACCGATACAAATCTTGATTTGTTTCTTTTTGATGACGGTTCGTTGGAGCAGTTTGGCTTCCACAAAACCAACATAATAACCCCATATTCGTACGAATTTGTAACTCTCTTTGCTAACGAAATCGGATTGGACTTTATTGATAATCCAAATAATACCACGAAACTTAATAAGAAGGTTAAAAACCTTAATCTTATAACACATGGGTGGCAAATTGGTTTCCCAGGAGGCCTTGGCGGGCTT
Source organism: Nitrospiria bacterium (assembly GCA_036397255.1). Lineage (NCBI taxonomy): Bacteria > Pseudomonadati > Nitrospirota > Nitrospiria > Nitrospiria bacterium. The sequence goes on along the minus strand of DASWJH010000024.1, from coordinate 691 downwards.
AATTTGGAAGGCGGAACGGTTTTGGGGTTTTATAATGGTGTTTCTAACGCCGAAATTAAGAGTGTTCCCGAACCCTCTTCCTTTTTTCTTCTCGGTTCTGGCCTTGTAGGAATAGCATTAATGAGGAAGAAGCTTAAAAGATGAAAAAGATTATTATAGGTTTTGGATGTTTATTGTTTTTAATCTTTCTTTCAAACCCAGTTTTTTCTGGATGTAAATGGGAATGGGTTTGTGATGAAGATGGGGATTGTGAACATCAACCAATTTGTGACTCAAGTATAGATTTAGCCCCTGTTGAACCACCAGAAGTAAAACCCATTGTTCCCCCTGCACTCGAACCCCTTCCTCCTATTGTGGTTCCTCCAATTGGGACTAAAGAATGTAAAAAGGTCCGGCTTTGCGATACTTATGGAAACTGTAGATGGGATACCGTTTGTGAATAATTAAACCGCAACAAATGTTCAGATTCTTCCTGATGGTTCGTTGACCTCAGAAAATAAGGTCTTTCCAAGAAAAACCAAGGAGTTTGAATATGAGATTATTTCTTCCATTAATGAGCCTGTCCGACAAACCCCTATTTTTCACTTTGCGGTCATGCTGCTTTTCTGTAAAATAGAGCTTCATAATCAACCGATGGAGGGCTGTTATGGGCTATCATTTTCGGCCGTATGCACAAGAGCAGATGTATTTG
>DASWJH010000023.1 GCA_036397255.1 Nitrospiria bacterium | reverse complement strand
AAAACTCTCGGATTTGTGGTACATTGACTTTGAGTTCCATCATGGCGTTTTCCTCCTGGGTTAGGGTTGCACACTTTATCTTGGTTGGAAAACGCCATTTTTTCAACCCTCAATTTCACACATAATACTTTACACTATCAGGATTTGGCTCCAAACTTTGGTTTATGAAATCTCTTAAAGTCTTAAAATCCTCTTTAAGAACTTCTCTTAACCCACCTTGGTGAAGAGTGGCCGCCGGATGATACATGGGAAACACAAAAGAATCCTTCACCTGAAAATATTTCCCCCGGACCTTACTGATTCCAATTTTTTTACCCAAAAGGGTTTGGGTGGCAAAGTTTCCCAGCGTACAGACCACCTTGGGTTGGATCAGTTCCAATTGCTTCCAAAGGTGAGGAATACAGGTTTCAATTTCTTCTGGTTTTGGGTTTCGGTTTTCAGGAGGTCTGCATTTCAGCACATTGGCAATATAAATATCATCTCTTTTTAAACCAATCGACTCTAATAACTGGGTCAAAATTTTTCCTGCGGCTCCTACAAAGGGTTTTCCCTGCAGGTCCTCGTTTTTGCCGGGAGCCTCCCCCACAAAAACGATACGTGCGTTTGGATTCCCTTCCCCAAAAACCAGATGAGTCCGGGTTTTGGAGAGGTCGCATAGCTGGCAATCTTTAATCTGTTCGTAATACTGTTTCAATTTCATGAGGGTACCTCCCTTTTTCAGGAGGGTAGATTATCAAATCTTTTTGGGAAAATCACGAAATGGTTTTTAAAGAAAAGTTGATGGGCGGGGGCCACAAAGTGTGGTGGTTGGAAAACTCAACACTATTTCATGGATTAAGAAGTTTTTGTTGGCGTTTGATGAAGGTATTGGTATAAAGCAGGATTTTTTTCCTGTTTGATTTTTTCGTTAAACTCTATTCCAAAGGTATTGCCGTCAACTCCTACATTGATACCTACAACCTTCCCATAAATACGCTCTTCCCTAGTGGCACCTGACCCATTTCTAAAAGTAACCAGAATCTCAACTTGGGAATTAACCTCTAAATATCCTTTAGAAAACATTCCCAGGCCTTGCAAACCCAAATTTCTGATTGATCCCTCAAAAGAAACCCCTGTCTTTGGAGAGAAAACCGTGGCAAAAGCCAAAAATGTCATTCTTGGATATCTTCGCTTTATCATCCATTTATGAATACCATAGAATCCCAAATAGGGCAATTACGCTTAATCCCTTTACGGTCCCTGAAAAGGATTTTAGCCCCAAATGGGATTTCCCCCTATCAACCCATTTTATTGGAATACCAGCAAAATATAAATTTTTATTACCCCAAAACTTACTCCCATTGGATTTGTTGATCGAGAAAGGGGGAGGGTCTCTAGGGCAGGTGGGATAATGCTATTTTCTAAATTCTTAAAAAAACTTTCCCAAATTTTAAACAATAAATTTTGCCAAACTTTGTCGGTAACAAACCACTTGTAAAAATATACAAATCAAAATTAAAACCTCCCTATCCTGAAGGAGAGGCAGGATCTTCTACTATTCCTTCCACCAATGATTCCTTTCGGAGGTAAAGCATGCTTAATAAAAATGCAAGGAGCATGACCAATCCCCCGGTAAAATAGGGGGAAGAAATTCCAACCCGGTCAAAGCTGAAACCTCCCCATGCGGGCCCCAAAATTCTGGCCAGACTTGAAATCGATTGCGAAACCCCAAGAATCCCGCCATGACGGGTGGGATCACTGTAAAGGGTAATAAGGCTGTTTAATGAAGGGGTATTCATTCCCAGCCCAACGGCCAAAAACGCCAGCACAATGGCAAGAATCCATAAATTCTGTGCATAGGGAATAAGTCCCAAACCTGCCACCATCAGGAACATTCCAACCCGAACCAAAACTCTTTCACCAAACATTTTAGCCAACCTTCCCACCAACCCCCCTTGAACGATGGCAACCAAAAGCCCCACATAGGCAAAAAGATATCCCACCTCCGAAGAGGTAAATTCAAAACGCCGTTCGGTAAAAAGTGCAAAAGTAGCTTCAAAATTCGCAAAAGAGAAAGTTGCAAAAAACATCAACAGAATGACCAAACCCAAATTTGAATTTTGAAATACCTTTGCAAATTGCTTTGGGTGATACCGTTGGCCCCGGGGAACGATCCCCCTCCGCTCAGGGGTTAAGGACTCCGGAAGCCGGATAAAAGCAATAAGCAAATTTGTAAAACAAATGGCAGATGCAATAAAGGCGGGAACCCCATAACCAAATTGACTAAAGAACCCCCCTACAGCCGGGCCTAAAATGAATCCAAGACCGAAGGCCGCACCAATTAAACCCATCCCTTTCGCCCGGTCTTCGGGTTTGGTTGTATCGGCAATGTACGCTTGGGCTGTTGAAATGCTGGCACCAAAAATCCCTGCGAAAATTCGGGAGAGAAATAATACAAATAAAGAAGGGGCTAAACCGAAAATAAGATAAGAAACACTGGACCCCGCAAGGCTTAAAAGAATAATGGGTCTTCTGCCCACCCGGTCTGAGAGCATGCCCCAAAAGGGCGCAAAAAGAAACTGCATCAGGGAATAGACCATCATCAGCAGTCCAACGTGAAAACCTGTAGCTCCGTAAAATTCAGCATAAAAAGGAGCCAAGGGAAGGACGATGCCAAATCCCAAAAGATCCACAAAGACTGTGATAAAGAGGACGCTTAGGGGGGATTTAAACATGAGGGGGACCTAAAACACACAAAAAAAAAGACGAAATAGAAAATTTTTCAATAGCCTGTAACTATAATAGAATGTGAAAGAGGTTGTAAAGGAAAAATTCTTGAAACCATAACTCCAAAATCTATCCCCAAACCTGGATGAATGATGGATGGATTACCCCGTTAATTGAACCCAAAGATAGACTAAAGCAAGGAACAGATACCCGGAAGCCAGCCCGAAATAAAACCAGGTTTTTCTCAGAGAAGAAGGTGTGAAGACAACAACCTGAAATTTAAAAAATATAGACCCACAGAAAAGGGTAAACGTTCTTTCCCTACCATAATCAAGGGAGCACCCTCCCCCTTTGAAAAAGGGGGAATAAAGGGGGATTTTCATTTATAAAATCTCCCCCTCAGGCCTTTCTTTCAAAGAGGGAAGCAGCATTCTTCTTTGAAAATTTTTGGATCAATACATCCAAACAAAGAAAACCAAATAATAAAAAGATTAGTTAGAGTCTGTATTTTAATGCGCATTTAGATTGAACTTGGACAGAGGGAACCGCCATGGTGCGCAGATGTCCGCCTGTTTTCGCATCTTCGAGTACGCTTCATCAACATTCGTTGACTTTTCCCCGTTTTCATGGGCGATT
>DASWJH010000022.1 GCA_036397255.1 Nitrospiria bacterium | reverse complement strand
TCGGTGGATATACCGTACCACACTTAATAAATACGACTCCTCATCCACTACGATAGCTTTGTACCTACCCCTGAACAGCGGACCATCCCGATGATGTCTCCTATTATAACGTTGGGTATACAACCCATCCAAGTGACGCATAATGCGGGATAGATTGGCTTGAGGGGTTTGAAGAAGAACGTGGTAGTAATTTCCCATCAAACAATAGGCAAACACTTCAATGCCCCACATCTGATGGCATTCACCCAGCAGGTTTAAAAACAATTCTCGGTCCACCCGATCAGTGAAAATTTTCTGATAGGCAAGACCCCGGTTCATGACATGGTAATAGGCATCGGGATATTCGATTCGAAGTGGGCGGGACATGAAGGGAGCCTACCATAGTTTCAAACATGAATTAAGACGAGATTTGACCCCCTTTCCCTTTCGAAGTGGACGGGATATGAGTAGAGGTTACCATAATCCCCAAACATGACTCAAGACGAGATTTGACCTCTTTTCCCCTTTTCTTTATTGCATTAAAGATGGAGCTGGCTTGGAGGAAAACGCCGGTGGGCAGGGTGAATCATAGATTACACTGGTTCACTAAATTCACACAAAATACTTGACAGTACCTAAAAACAGATGATAAATCTTGTTTGAACTGGCAAGGTCCACCATGAATCAGAACGAGACCCCTTTTTCTGACCCCTTTTTTAATGCTTAATGTTAAAGAGCTTAAATACACACTTCGCGATGCCGTTTCACGGCTATCAGCCAAAGACGTAAAAGCGACCGCGGGATTTGAATCCGGATATGGTGCATTTCATTTTACTGTTCCTGAGGAAGTACAAAAAATATTGAATTTTCCTCTGGGAATAAACTCCGAAACAGCTTCAGTTATTTTCAATATTGGAGTTCGCCAGATTTGTAATCAGATGATAGAGAACGAATCGGTTTTAACTGAAAAAATGTTATCCTCTGCATGCCAAACAATCGTAGATAATTTACAGGATTCTAAAGGCAAACATCTCTTTATTTTTTTTGTTCCAAGCATCACCCTGGCGGTAAAAGAGAGCATCGAAATTGGCGGTACAACTCTTCGGAAAGCATCTGTCGCTGATGCCGAACTTCTAGAGGGAAGAGCCGACATTATTTTAGAACGAAATGTTGGTTCCCAAGGTCCGACCGATAAAAAAGATTTTCTTAACCGTTATTTGAATAGTACTCTCGTCCAGTTACGATTTTCCGGATTCCATTATAAAGACGAATTATCATTTCCAGCGCACGAAGCGTGGAAAACATTTGGGCGTGTAGCCGCTTATCTCATGATCTGCAAAGAGGTTCTTCAGATTCCGGAAAAATATCCCGATTATGGTCGGGATCACAAGAGTTGGCCCTGGGATGCTTTTATGGTTGGGAAGCGGGGAAGAGCTCCCCTTATTCCGATTTATTCTACTGGACACCAATTCTCTATATACGGACTCGATTTTGAAATTGACCCACATTTGCTTGATTATTTGTATAAGTATTGTTACTTACAAGAGTTTAACCGACTCTGCAAATCTCATACTGAATTACGGGATAAAATTTACAGATCGCTGGATTGGTTTCTCAAAGGTTGTCGGGAGGATGATCCAACGGACCAATTGGTCTGTTCCTTCATCAGTCTGGAGTGCCTTTTTGGGATGGGAAGTGACTCTTTAAGCTCCCAAACCGGCGATTTGGCGGAAAATATTGCTCTCCTAATTCATTCGAAAAGACCCGAGAGAATTGAGGAAAAGAATTTCTTTAAGAAAAAGGTCTATCCCCTCCGGAACCGGATAATGCATCACGGGCACATGTTCGAAGCAAAAGATGAACCGGTTTCTGACCGGCTTAAAGTCTATATAATGTACGGGGTAATTAATATTTTAAAGCATTTGGATGCAATTACAAAAGATGGAGGGCTTCGGAACTTTTTTGAGAAAGTAAAAATGACCGCTTCAATTTAAACCAGGAAAGGAAAGGGGAAAGTCGAAAGGGGTCGAAAGGGGTCAATGAAAGGGAGAAAGAAGAAAGGGGTCAAATCTCGTCTTGGCTCAACCTTCGAGAACCTTTTTAATTGCCCCGTATTTTTGCAGGACCTTTCCTCCTTTCTCTAACTCCTTCCTCATCCTTCTAATTGTACTACTTACCCCTGAATATCCTCCCAGTTTAAATTCCTTTCCGATTTCCTCTTGCCTCATCCCCCCTATCCACCGGCACACATACATCCCCATCGCCCTCGGTTCGTTCCTCTCCCCTCTCCTGCTTTCTTTGATTTCTTCCTCTTTTATCCCATATACTTTCCTTACCGCCTCTAAGCACTTTTCTATTGTTTCTCGAATGGATCGTTTTGCTTCGGGTATTTTTTGAACCTTCTTCCCCGCTCTTTTTATTTGCTTCCGTATCTTCTCTACAAAACTCTCTCCCCCTAATACGGGCACCCATTTCCGACTGGAATAAAACCTCCTTAATCTGTCTTCTACCTCAGTCCCCATATACTCCTGAAATGCCTTTAACCGCCCCTTTTTAGGAAACCGCCCCAATACCTGCTTCACATCCAACCATTAGGGCTTTTTCTCTTTTTTCATATACATCCGATAACTGCTCCATGGATACCGATCTAAACCTCGAACCAACCCTGCTTCAACAGGATTTCGGTGGATATACCGTACCACACTTAATAAATACGACTCTTCATCCACTACGATAGCTTTGTACCTACCCCTGAACAGCGGACCATCCCGATGATGTCTCCTA
>DASWJH010000021.1 GCA_036397255.1 Nitrospiria bacterium | reverse complement strand
GATCTTATCGTAGGCTAAATACTCCGCCATCTTCTTTTCTGCCAATACCTTCGTAATCGCCGCGGTCAACGTCGTCTTCCCATGATCCACATGCCCGATCGTCCCCACATTTAAATGCGGCTTCGTTCGTTCAAATTTCGCCTTTGACATGGTCTCCCCCCTAAAAATTAATTAATAATTTTCCGAACTTTTAAAAGAAATTTTATTGATAAGGCATTTAAGGAATTCATAAAATTACCCGCCCTTTACCTTGGCTATAATTTCATCCGATATCTGCTTAGGAACAATTTCATATTTAGAGAACATCATGCTAAAGGTCGCCCTCCCCTGGGTCATGGACCGCAAATCGGTGGCATACCCAAACATCTCAGCAAGAGGAACCTCGGCTTCGATCACCTGGGCATTTCCTCTAGGAAGCATCCCCTGAATTTTTCCGCGCCTGGAGTTTAAATCCCCAATGACATCCCCCATATATTCTTCAGGGACGATAACTTCTAAAGACATGATCGGTTCTAACAAACCTGGATTTGCTTTTTTGGCCGCTTCCTTGAAACCCATAGACCCTGCAATTTTAAAAGCCATCTCGGATGAATCCACATCATGATAAGACCCATCATAGAGAATGACTTTAAAATCCACCATGGGATACCCTGCTAAAATTCCGTTTTCCATGGCTTCCCGAATTCCTTTTTCAACGGCAGGTATATACTCTTTGGGAATTGCACCCCCCACAATTTTATTCAAAAATTCAAATCCCTCACCGGGCTCTTTGGGTCCGACTTCAAGGTAGACATGGCCATACTGCCCGCGTCCTCCCGTTTGCCGGATATATTTCCCCTCCGCTTTGGCATTCATTCGAATCGTTTCCCGATAAGCCACTTGAGGTTTCCCAACGTTGGCTTCCACTTTAAATTCCCTTACCAAACGGTCCACGATAATTTCCAAATGCAACTCACCCATCCCCGATATAATGGTTTGACCGGTTTCTTCATCTGTATTAATTCGGAGTGAGGGATCTTCTTGCGCCAGCTTTTGCAGGGACAGCCCCAGCTTTTCTTGGTCGGGTTTGGTTTTGGGTTCAATGGCCATGGAAATGACAGGTTCGGGAAAACTAATCACCTCAAGTACCACAGGATGTTTCTCATCACACAAAGTATCTCCTGTAGAAGTGCTTTTAAGACCTACGGAAGCGGCAATATCCCCTGCGAAAACCTGGGTGATTTCTTCCCGTTTATTGGCATGCATCTTTAACAAACGGCCGATCCGCTCCCTTGTATCTTTGGTGGAATTATAAATATAAGAACCGGCTTTCAGAGAACCCGAATAGACCCTGAAATAGGTCAATTGACCAACAAAAGGATCGGACATGATTTTAAAAGCGAGGGCCGAGAAATGGTCATCATCTTTGGCATACCGTTTGACCTCCTCTTCTTTATTTTCTGGATTAAAACCCACAACGGGAGGCACATCTAAGGGGGAAGGAAGATAATCGATGACAGCATCTAAAAGCAATTGAACCCCTTTATTTTTAAAAGACGCCCCGCAAAGAACGGGGGTAATTTTTAGAAGAAGGGTTCCTTTCCGGATTGCCGTTTTAATTTCCTCCTTGGTCAGGGGTTCCCCCCCTATATATTTTTCAAGAATCGCTTCATCAAATTCAGCTACGGATTCGACCAACAACTCCCGATACTCATTGGCTTGAGCCTGAAGATCTGCTGGAATCTCTTCGACCACATATTTCGATCCCAACTCTTCATCATCAAAAATTATGGCTTTTTTCTCCACCAAATCAATGGACCCTCGAAATCCATCTTCTTTCCCGATTGGAATTTGAATCAGGACCGGCTTCGCCCCCAAACGGGTCACCATCGTTTTGACACTTGCAAAAAAATCGGCTCCAACCCGATCCATCTTATTCATAAAAGCAATTCTCGGGACATGATATTTATCGGCCTGACGCCATACCGTCTCTGATTGGGGTTCAACTCCTTGAACCGAATCAAAAACGGCGATCGCACCGTCCAAAACTCGGAGAGAGCGCTCCACTTCGATTGTAAAATCTACATGGCCCGGGGTATCAATGATATTGATGCGATGGTCTTTCCATGAACAGGTCGTTGCAGCCGAAGTAATGGTAATCCCCCGCTCCTTCTCTTGAGCCATCCAATCCATGGTGGCCGTCCCATCATGGACCTCTCCGATTTTATAAGACACGCCGGTATAATAAAGGATCCGTTCGGTCGTAGTGGTCTTCCCCGCATCGATATGGGCCATAATTCCAATGTTTCTTGTCTTTTCTAAGGAAGCTTTTTTTGACATATTTTCTTCAGCACTCTTTTCTGCCGACGGGAAAGGTTATTTAACTTAAATAAACCTCAAACCCATTTTCTCTTTCTACCAACGGTAGTGTGCAAAGGTTTTATTGGCCTCTGCCATTCGATGGGTATCTTCTTTCTTTTTGATCGCTCCCCCCGTCTTACCCGCAGCATCCATTAGCTCTCCCGCCAATTTTTCCTTCATGCTTTTTCCGGGACGCTGACCTGCGTATTGGACAATCCACCGGAGGGCCAAGGCATTTCTACGTACAGGCCGGATATCAACCGGAACCTGATAAGAAGCCCCTCCCACCCTTCTGGATTTCACCTCTACCAAGGGTTTTACATTATCAACGGCGGTCTTAAAAACTTTGAGTGGGTCACCAGAGGTTTTTTCCTTGATGATTTCAAAAGCACCATAACAAATGGTCTCCGCTATGCTCTTTTTCCCACGTCTCATGAGGGTGTTAATAAATTTACCTACCAGTTTTTCATGAAATTTTGGATCCGGGAGAATTTCTCTTTGAGAAATAAATTTTTTTCTAGGCATACCAATTACCTTTTTGGATCATGGCCCTCTTTTTCATTTGGGTCTTTTTGCTCCATATTTGGAACGTCCTTGTTTCCGGTTTTGCACCCCTACCGTATCTAATGCACCACGGACCACATGGTAACGCACGCCCGGAAGGTCCTTCACCCTGCCTCCTCGGATAAGAACAATGGAATGCTCTTGGAGGTTATGCCCAACCCCGGGGATATAAGAACTGACTTCAAGCCCATTGGTCAGACGCACTCTAGCCACTTTTCGAAGGGCAGAGTTTGGCTTTTTAGGCGTTGTGGTGTACACACGCACGCACACTCCCCTTTTTTGGGGACACTGGGTCAAGGCCGAACTTTTTGTTTTGCTCTTTGCTTTAACCCGGCCATGCCGGATCAGTTGATTGATTGTGGGCATAAATACTCCTAAAAAAACCTGTAGAATCGGAAAAACTTATGGATTATATTGAATTATCGGCCATCCTGTCAAGGACTTTTTAAGTTTTTTCAATTATTTAAACACGAGTGATCTACCAAACCCAACCCCACCCGCAAAAGCTCCCCTCTTTTGATACAGAAGGGGATTTTACACAGGGAAAAAGTTAATTTTTCCCCAGGAAGTTTCCTTCGCTCCTTGTTTTTAGAGCTTTTTTAGGGAGTCCTATGAAAGGTAGGAATCGCTTCTCATTTATGGAAGAAACAAATAATTTTAAAATTTACGGTTTTAATTCCTCCACGGGTATTTCCTGTTGACCCTCTGCCGGATTCTCAATATTTTCTGGGGGAGCGGCAACCAGCTCCCTCCCAGAAGAGCGTGGAAGCTTCACAAAGGTATCCCGGTAATCGATTAAGCCCGTTCCCGCGGGAATCAGTCTCCCCACAATAACATTTTCCTTCAGCCCTACCAATTCATCTACCCTGCCACTGATGGCTGCTTCTGTTAAAACGCGGGTGGTTTCCTGGAAGGAGGCGGCGGAAATAAAACTGTCTGTACTCAAAGAGGCTTTGGTAATTCCCAAAAGAATGGGTCGACCAATGGCCGGAGTTCCCCCATTTGCAATGACCTTCTCATTTTCCTCTGCAAAAACGAATTTATCCACTTGACTACCAATTAGAAAATCTGCATCCCCAGGTTCTTCCACTTTTACCCTTCTCAGCATTTGGCGAACAATAACTTCAATATGCTTATCATTGATGGAAACCCCTTGAAGACGGTAGACTTCCTGCACCTCATCCACAAGGTATTTCTGGAGTTCCTTAGGACCTAAGACATCCAAAATATCATGGGGATTGGCTGATCCATCCATCAATGGCTCACCGGCCATAACCCAATCTCCCTCGTGAACATTCACATGCTTTCCTTTGGGAATAAAATATTCTTTTACATCACCCATTTCATTTTTCACGATGACCTTCCTCATCCCTTTAATAAAACCACCATACTCCACAATCCCGTCAATTTCACTAATAACCGCCTGCTCTTTTGGACGGCGGGCTTCAAACAACTCTGCCACCCGGGGAAGCCCTCCGGTAATATCCTTGGTTTTGGTCGTTTCTCTAGGAATCTTAGCCAGGATATCCCCAGGAAAAACGGTACCACCCTTTTCAACCAGGATGTGGGCCCCTGCGGGTAAAAGATAGCGGGCAACAGCATTGGTCCCAGAAACCTTGGCAGTTTTCCCTCCTTCATCCTTAACGGACAGCCTCGGCCGCAAAGTAGATCCGGGAAAATCAATAACCACCCGGCGGGAAAGCCCGGTAACCTCATCCACCTCCTCTTTAATCGTTTCCCCTTCGCTAAGATCCCCATAGGCAATTTTTCCACCGACCTCTGTAAGGATAACGGATGAATAAGGATCCCATTCCACCAATTTTTGGTTGGATTCCACTCGGGCTCCGCTCTGAACTTTAATTTTAGCCCCGTAAATCACGGAATATTTCTCTTTCTCTCTTCCCGTTTCATCGTAGATGGCAATTTTCCCATTTCGGTTCATCACCACCATGTCGCCATCTTTATTTCGGACGGTGCTTAAATTTAAATATTTTAACTTCCCGGTATTTTTTGCCTGAAGAATCGTTTGCTCCACCACTTTACTGGCGGTTCCCCCGATATGGAAGGTTCTCATGGTTAATTGTGTTCCCGGTTCCCCAATGGATTGGGCAGCAATTACGCCCACCGCCTCGCCGCGCTCCACAATCCGCCCTTTCGCTAAATCACGGCCGTAGCACCGGACACACACCCCTCTTTTGGCCTGACAGGTTAAAACCGACCGGATTTTGACCCGGTCAACCCCAGCTTCCACAACCGCCTTCACTCTTTCCTCATTAAGCTCCTGATTGATGGAAACGATCACTTCCTGAGTCAATGGATCATGAATATCCTCCCCCGTCATTCTTCCCAGAACCCTTTCATCCAACGGCTCGATGATCTCTCCCCCTTCCACCAATGCAGTTACGAAAATACCATCTGTGGATCCACAGTCTTCTTCGCCCACAATGACATCCTGGGCCACATCAACCAAACGCCGGGTTAAATAACCAGAGTTGGCGGTTTTTAAAGCGGTATCCGCTAACCCCTTCCGTGCCCCATGGGTAGAAATAAAGTATTGCAATACGGTCAAACCCTCTCTAAAGTTTGCCGTGATAGGGGTTTCAATAATTTCCCCGGAAGGTTTGGCCATCAATCCCCTCATCCCTCCCAATTGCCGGATCTGCTGTGCGCTCCCTCTTGCCCCGGACTCAGCCATCATAAAAATTGAATTAAAAGCCTTGCGTTCATGTGGAACCCCTCCCTTCTTCGCCCCACTTTCCGCAGTTCCTAATTCCTTCATCATTTCACTGGCCACAACCTCAGTCACATGGGCCCAAATATCGATCACTTTATTGTATCGTTCTCCATTCGTTATTAACCCATCAGAATACTGTCGCTCAATCTCCAGGACTTCTTTTCTTGCGTTTTCAATCAATGCACCTTTCTTTTGGGGAATATGCATATCATCGATGCAAATAGAAATCCCCGCTTTAGTGGCATAACTAAAACCAATATCTTTAATTTTATCTAACAAGACAATGGTCTCCCGTGAGCCAGCCTCTCTGTAGCAAATGTCAATCATCTTCATGAGTTCTTTCTTCGTCAATTCCTGATTCACAAATCGGAACGGAAAATGGGCAGGAAGGATTTCCCCAAACAATACCCTTCCAACGGTTGTTTCAATTAACTCCCCTTGAATTCGAACCTTAATCTTGGCATGCTCTTCCACCTCTCGGGAATCATACGCAACCCGAACCTCTTCAGGCCCGCAAAATACTTTTCCCTCCCCTTTTGCTCCTGCCCTTTCTTTGGTCAGGTAATAACACCCCAACACCATATCCTGAGAAGGAACCATAATTGGTTTTCCACTCGCGGGAGACAACACATTGTGAATGGACATCATCAGTACTCGGCATTCAATCTGCGCTTCAACGGAAAGGGGAACATGAACCGCCATCTGATCACCATCAAAATCAGCGTTAAAGGCAGAACAGACCAAGGGATGAAGACGGATCGCTTTTCCCTCAACCAAAACCGGATCAAAAGCTTGAATACCCAAACGATGGAGAGTGGGCGCACGATTTAAAAGAATCGCATGCTCTCGAATCACCTCTTCCAAAACGTCCCATACCTCCGGCCTTTCTTTTTCAACCATCTTTTTTCCACTCTTGATGGTGGTCACGTACCCTCTTTCTTCCAATTTATTAAAAATAAAGGGTTTGAACAATTCCAAAGCCATCTTTTTAGGCAAGCCACATTGGTGTAACCTTAATTCAGGACCTACCACGATCACTGACCGCCCTGAATAATCCACTCTTTTTCCTAAAAGGTTTTGTCTAAACCTACCCTGTTTACCCTTTAACATGTCGCTGAGTGATTTTAGGGGCCGTTTGTTGGGACCCCGAATAGCTCTTCCCCGTCGCCCATTATCAAATAGGGCATCAACAGCCTCCTGAAGCATCCGTTTTTCATTTCGAATAATGACCCCAGGGGCTTTTAACTCCATAAGACGCTGCAACCGGTTATTGCGGTTGATCACCCGGCGGTAAAGATCATTTAGATCAGAGGTTGCAAAACGCCCCCCATCTAAAGGAACAAGAGGTCGCAATTCGGGGGGAATCACCGGAATAACATCCATTATCATCCATTCGGGTTTATTTCCGGATTTTCGGAAGGCCTCTACTACCTTAAGACGTTTGGTTAGTTTTTTCTTAACCGCGCTTGAGTTTGCATCCGAAACCTTGATTCTTATTTCTTCCCAAAGAGCATCCAAATCAATTTTGCGGAGAAGTTCCCGAATCGCCTCGGCACCCATTTCAGCACGAAAACTATTCCCATATTCCGCGACCAAATTTCGATATTTTTCTTCCGAAAGGAGTTCTTTTTCCTTCAACGGAGTGCTTCCAGGGTCACTGACAACATAGCTTTCAAAATAAAGAACCCGCTCCAATTGTTTCAACGTCATATCTAACAGATTTCCAATTCGGCTAGGCAAACCTTTCAAAAACCAGATATGGGCAACGGGTGAAGCTAATTCAATATGGCCCATTCTCTCTCGGCGCACCTTGGATTGGATAACTTCAACCCCACATTTGTCACAAACCACCCCCCGATGTTTCATCCGCTTGTATTTTCCACAATTACATTCCCAGTCTTTGGTAGGGCCAAAAATTTTTGCACAGAAAAGGCCATCCCGCTCTGGTTTAAATGAACGGTAATTAATGGTCTCAGGTTTTTTCACTTCTCCATAAGACCAAGACTGAATTTTTTCTGGTGAGGCAATACGGATACGGATCGCATCAAAGGATATTAAATCTTTTGGTTTCTCAAAGAGGCTATATAGATTTTCCAAGGTTTCTCCTCCAAGGATGGTTAGTACTTAAAATAAGCGTGCAACCCGAATTTTCCATAAAATTACCCTGAACCGTTAATCCTTTGACTTCATTAATTCCACATCAAGTCCTAGACTCTGGAGTTCTTTAATCAGAACGTTGAAAGATTCGGGAAGTCCGGGCTCTAAAAAGTTTTCCCCTTTTACAATGGCCTCATAAATTCTGGAACGCCCTGGAACATCATCGGATTTTACGGTTAAAAACTCTTGCAAGGTTGAAGCGGCCCCATAGGCCTGAAGGGCCCACACTTCCATTTCACCCAACCGTTGTCCCCCGAATTGAGCTTTCCCTCCTAATGGCTGTTGAGTAACCAAAGAATATGGCCCAATGGACCGGGCGTGAATTTTATCATCAACTAAGTGGTGGAGTTTCATGATATACATATAACCCACTGTCACTTCGCGATCAAAAGGATCACCCGTCCTCCCGTCAAACAATTTGGTTTGCCCAGATTGGGGAAGCTGTGCCTTTTTAAGCATATCTTTAATCTCTTTTTCGGTGGCCCCATCAAAAACCGGAGAAGAGGCATGCTGCCCCAAGGCTTTCATGGCCCAGCCGAGATGGGTTTCAAGAATCTGACCCACATTCATTCGTGAAGGAACCCCCAAGGGGTTTAAGACCACGTCCACTGGCGTACCATCCGGAAGATAAGGCATATCCTCTTCGGGCATAATCCTTGATACGACCCCCTTGTTTCCGTGGCGCCCCGCCATTTTATCTCCCACGGACAATTTCCTTTTCATGGCAACATAAACTTTCACCAGTTTAATCACACCCGGGGGAAGCTCATCTCCTTTTTTAAGGCGGCCCACTTTTTCATCATATATGGTCTGCAAGATTTCAATTTGTTCCTTTGCAAATCGCTCAATTTCGTCGATTTTCTCTTGCTCCTCGGGTTCACTCAGAGTAATATTTTTTAAGTCATCATCTGAAAGCTTGGCTAGCATTTCCTCTTCAATTTTCTTTTTCTTCTTTAAGGTCATCTCTCCGGTTTCCGGATCGACCAAATCCTTGGCAACGATTTTTCCACCCAACAGCTTTCGAATTTTAATGGTTTTTTCTTCATCAATAATTCTTAATTCATCTTGATGATCCCTTTGGAGTCGAAGAATATCCTCATTTTCAATGGTCTTGGTCCGCTCATCCTTATCCACCCCTTTCCGGGAAAAGATTTTAACATCCACAACAATCCCTTCTACTCCAGGGGGGACCGCCAGGGAAGCATCCTTCACGTCACCGGCTTTTTCTCCGAAAATGGCCCTGAGAAGCTTTTCCTCGGGGGTAAGTTGGGTTTCGCCTTTAGGCGTCACCTTTCCAACCAGGATATCACCGGGTTTGACTTCTGCCCCTATTCGAATAATGCCGCTTTCGTCCAAATCCTTTAATGCGTCTTCTCCGACATTCGGAATATCTCGGGTTATGTCCTCTTTTCCCAGTTTGGTATCCCTTGATTCGATCTCAAATTCTTCGATATGAATAGAGGTAAACACATCCTCTCGAACCAATCGCTCGCTTACCAAAATGGCATCTTCAAAATTGTAACCACCCCAGGGCATGAAAGCGACCAAAACGTTTTTCCCTAAAGCCAAATCTCCTTGATCAATACAGGACCCATCTGCCAAAACTTCGCTCTTCTTTACCTTTTGACCCACACGAACAATGGGTTTCTGGTTAATACAAGTATTTTGATTGGAGCGTTGGAACTTAATCAAAGCGTAAACATCTAACGGCATCGATTCCGCTTCCCCGCTTGGCTTTTCTTTTTTGGTTGAATCTGCTTTGACAACAATACGGGTTGCGTCCACGCTCTCTACCAGCCCGGGACGCCGCGCTAAAACCGCATAACCAGAATCCCGCGCGACAATATCTTCCATTCCCGTTCCCACCAAAGGAGCCTCGCTCCGCATTAAAGACACTGCCTGTCGTTGCATATTGGATCCCATTAAGGCACGGTTGGCATCATCATTCTCAAGAAAAGGAATAAGCGCCGTCGCTACACTGACAATCTGTTTTGGAGAAACATCCATAAAATCCACTTTATCAGGAGAAATCGTAATAAAATCCCCACCAAAACGCGCAGAAATGACTTCGGAAATCAGTTTCCCTTTACTATCGATTTTTGAATTAGCTTGGGCAATGGTATGCCGCTCCCCTTCAATCGCAGAGAGGAATTGTATCTCATCGGTCACCCTTTCATTTTGAACCTTCCGGTAAGGAGATTCCACAAAACCAAATTCGTTCACCCGTGCATAGGTTGAAAGAGAGGTGATTAAACCAATGTTAGGGCCTTCCGGTGTTTCAATGGGGCAGATCCGCCCATAATGGGTGGGGTGAACATCTCTGACTTCAAAACCAGCTCTCTCCCGGGTTAAACCCCCAGGACCCAATGCGGATAAACGCCGCTTATGTGTAATTTCAGCCAGGGGATTAGTTTGATCCATAAATTGTGAGAGCTGACTACTTCCGAAAAATTCTTTAATCACCGCGGTAACAGGCTTTGCGTTGATCAAATCATGAGGCAAAGCGGTTTCAATATCGAGAAGATTCATCCGTTCTTTAATGGTCCTTTCCATTCGGACCAATCCAATTCGAAACTGATTCTCAAGCAGTTCTCCAACCGAACGGACTCTTCGATTTCCGAGATGATCAATATCATCTATTTCTCCTTTCCCGGTTTTCAGGTTAACCAAATACCGCACCACTTCCACAATATCCTGTGGCGTTAAGGTTCTTTTATCCAGGGGAAGATCCAACTTAAGTTTTTCATTCAATTTCAGTCGGCCAACAGGAGAAAGATCATACCGTTTGGTGTTAAAAAAGAGGTTTTCAAAAAGGAGTCTTGCGGTTTCCACCGTGGGAGTCTCCCCCGGCCTCAACCTCTTATAAATTTCAACCATGGCTTCGTCAACAGAGCCGACTTTCTCTGCGGAAAGGGTATCCCGAATCACAGGCAGAACATGAATATTATCAATATATAAAAGTGAAAAAGTTTGAACTTGGCTAGAAAGCAGTTTGTGGATAATTTCCTCGGTTATTTCCTTATTTCGCTCTATTAAAATTTCACCTGTACTGGGGTCCACCACATCATTGAGAACCGCCCTACCGATTAATTCACCATTGGGAAATGGAATTTCTTTCATCCCCCCCGATTTAATCCGTTTGAGTGAGACTTTTGTGATCTTATTGCCTTCTTTAACAATAATTTCCCGACTCTTTTTGTCCCGAATGTCTATGGGCGCTTTAATTCCTCCATGAATTTCGGGATCAATGGTACGGAAAAATTTTCCCTTGGTAATAGTCACTTCCTCGATGGGATAATACATTTTTAAAAGGTCTTCGGTGGAATATCCAAAAGATTTCAGGAGTATGGTCGCAGGAATTTTCCTTCTCCGATCAATCCTGACATAGAGAAGATCCTTCGCATCGAATTCAAAATCCAGCCAGGAACCTCGATAGGGGATTATACGAGCAGAAAAAAGAACCTTCCCGCTGGCATGGGTTCTTCCCTTATCATGCGTGAATGAAACCCCAGGTGAACGATGAAGTTGGCTAACTACGACCCGCTCGGTCCCGTTGATAATAAAGGTTCCATTTTCAGTCATCAGTGGAAGTTCACCCAGGTAAACCTCCTGCTCCCTAACATCTTTGACTTTCTTGGTTGAACCCTTCTCCTCCATTTCCCATACAATCAACCGAACCCTTATTTTTAAGGGAACCGCAAAGGTCATCCCTCGTTCAAGGCACTCACGGGTGTCATATTTTGGAGTCCCCATGGAGTAATCTAAATACTCCAAAACAGCGCTATCATTATAATCGGAGATAGGGAAAACACTCGTAAATGAGGCTTGCAATCCGGTATCTTCTCGTCGCTCTGGAGCAACAGTCTTTTGGAGAAATTTCTCATAGGAACCTTTTTGAATTTCAATCAGGTTCGGAATGGCAATTTGGGTGTGGATCTTAGAAAAATCCACCCTTACCCTTGCATTCTCTGATTTAGTACTGATCATCCTCTTCTCCTTTGTGCTGGTTCGAAATTAGGATAAAGTGTTTTCAAGAGACTCCCCTTTATTTCAAAGATCCTTAGAATTTCTCTACGCCCACTCCCCTTGGCTTCTTTAGTCAAGCACTCATACCCTATTTACTTAAGTTTCAGAGAAAATCTTAAATTAGGGTGCAAGGCCCTTTCCCAGACCGTGGCCTATTTTATCTCCGCTTTTCCACCGGCTTCCTCTACTTTCTTCTTCAGGGTCTCAGATTCTTCCTTAGTCACTCCCGTCTTCAAAGGCTTTGGGGCGCCTTCAACCAGGTCTTTGGCTTCCTTTAGTCCCAGGCTAGTTAATTCACGAACCACTTTAATCACCTGGATCTTTTTATCGCCAGCACTGGTTAACACCACATCAAAGCTGGTTTTTTCTTCTTCCGCGGGGGCTCCCGGCGAACCCGCCGCTGAAGTCATCCCTGCCATGGCCACCGGAGCCGCTGCGGAGACACCAAATTTCTCCTCAAACAACTTGATGAGGTCGGCTAATTGCATTACCGGCATTTCTCCTACCGCTTTCAAAATTTCTTCATTCTTCACTGCTTTCTCCTTTCTCGATTCTAATCATAAGGCCAAACGGTCTTATTTTTAACAATGAGCGTTGCATTTCTCCTTCAAGGAACCAGAAGGTTACGTATTCTCACCCTCCTTTTTTTCTTTAACCGCGGAAAGAACATAACCGAATTTTTTTACCAGTTGGCTCAACACACCAACCATTCCATATATAGGGCTCTGCATTCGGTTGACCACGAGCCCAAGAAGAACCTCCCGACTGGGGAGGGACGCAACTGTCTCAACCCCTTTCGAATCTAATACCTGTCCTTCAATAATTCCAAATTTAATTTTTAATTTCTTTTGGGTTTTCGAAAACTTTGAAAGAATCTTGGTAGAGGCCACCGGATCTCCAAAACCAAAAGCAACGGCCACAGGACCTTTCAAATGGGCCTGGGCATCTTCAAAGGGCGTCCCGGTAAGGGCTCGCTTGGCTAGAGTGTTTTTGACCACGCGAAATTCACATTGATTCGGCCTAAGTTCTCGACGAAGGGAGGTAAATTCCTCTACCGTCAGGCCACTGTAATCAGTAAGAATGGCAAGGTTCGCCTCCAAAAATTTCTGATTAAATTCGGAAACCAATGTATTTTTTTGTTCTCGATTCAATTTTCTTCCCTTTCCTTAAAAATTTTGCTTCATTTATTGAAACCCCTTGTCTTTTTACTTACCCCTGGTCTAAGAGTTTATTCAGGGTGGTAAGGTCCACGGGTATGGCAGGCCCCATCGTGGAAGAAACCGTAATATTTTTCAAATAGGTTCCCTTACTTGTAGAGGGTTTTGCTTTGACGATTGACTCCAATACCGCTAGGGCATTTTCAAAAAGTTGTTGTGCTTCAAAGGCCACTTTTCCGATGGGAGCATGAACGATTCCCGCTTTTTCAACCTTGTATTCCACTTTTCCTAAACGAATATCCTTCACTGCCCGGGAGACATCAAAGGTCACGGTTCCGATTTTTGGATTGGGCATTAAACCCCTGGGACCTAAAATTTTTCCTAATTTTCCCACCAAACCCATAAGATCGGGAGTCGATACCGTGGCGTCAAAATCAAGCCACCCTTGATTGATCCGTTCCACTAAATCTTCAGACCCAATAAAATCGGCCCCGGCTTCTTGGGCTTCTTTTTCCTTTTCCCCTTTGGCAAATACGAGAACCCTCACCTTTTTTCCCGTTCCGTGAGGCAATACAACAGCCCCCCTCACCATTTGGTCTGAATATTTGGGGTTTACCCCCAAGCGGACGGCTAAATCCACAGACTCGTTAAATTTCACGGAACTCAAATCTTTGGCCATGGACAAGGCCGCGGAAAGGTCTATTGGTTTTTTCTCAACTTTTAATTTTGCTCCTTCAAACCTTTTGCTCATTCCGACTCCTCAAACAATTAGATAACCTTACTGATCCTAAAATTTAAATGGCTTAAAAAGCTCTTTTGAACCCCCATCTTTAAGGGGTAATTTGAATCCCCATGCTTCGGGCAGTCCCCTCAATAATTTTGACAGCTCCCTCAACATCCACCGCATTTAAATCCGGCAATTTGGTCCGTGCAATTTCCTCAACCTGCTTGGAAGATAAAGACGCCACTTTATCCCGATTTGGGGTAGGGGATCCTTTAATGATCCCTGCCGCTTTTTTTAACAAATCGGAAGCAGGGGGAGTTTTCAAAATAAAAGAGAAAGAACGGTCCGAATAAACGGTGATCACCACCGGAATAATGGTTCCTTCCTGTTGCTGGGTTTTTGCATTGAACGCCTTGCAAAAATCCATAATATTGACACCTCTTTGTCCTAAAGCAGGTCCCACTGGGGGAGCAGGATTTGCCTTTCCCGCGGGTATTTGTAATTTAATCATTCCGGTGATTTCTTTTGCCATTTTTGTCCCCTACTTTATTTTGAACATATTAATATTGTTTTCGCAGAAATTTATTAAATCCGCTTTATTGACTTTCAACCTGGTTAAATCCAAGCTCTACCGGAGTGGACCTCCCAAAAATACTGACCAAAACCTTTACCTTATTTTGATCTTGGTTAACTTCATCGACCACCCCATTAAAACCAAGGAAAGGGCCATCAATAATCCGAACGTTGTTACCCTTTTCAAATTGCACCTTTTCCCGGGAAACCGCGGTGCCCGTGTCGATCTGTTTTAACAGGGTCTCAATTTCTTCAGGAGACAGGGGAGCGGGTTTTTCTCCACCTCCGACAAACCCGGTGACCTTAGGGGTATTTTTTATCAATTGCCAGGTATCATCCGAGAACTCCATCTCCACCAATACATATCCGGGGAAAAACTTTTTTGTAGAAAACCTTTTTTTTCCCTCTCGAATCTCAACCACATTTTCTGTCGGAATCAAAACCTGACCAATTTTATCCTGAAGCCCTAAACTAGTTGCTTTTTCTTCAATGGTGGCCTTTACTCTTCCTTCAAAACCGGAATACGTATGAATTACATACCAATTTTTTTCCATCACCTGTTTCTCCATAAGGGAATTAAATTCCTATCACCGCTTTAACCAGATCAGAAAGGACCCGATCCACCACAGCAAGAAAGACCGACATAATAACAACGAAAATCAAAACCACGGTGGTTGATCCGATGGTTTCCTTCTGTGTAGGATAAGAGGTTTTTTTCAATTCCGCTTTTACTTCCTTCAAAAACTCAACAATGGATGAAAAGAATTTTTTAATCATTTTCCTCTATGGCCGGTTAAACAAGTAATGGAAAAATCCACCATCTTTTTTTCTAAAACCGCCCTTGCCCCAAGGTTTTCATTATCCCCAATTGATTAAATGGCAGGCCAGGAGGGATTCGAACCCACAACCCGCGGTTTTGGAGACCGCTGCTCTAGCCAATTGGAGCTACTGGCCTTCAATTCCTAAACTCTAAATTAAACCCGCGCTCCCTTTATTTAATTTCTTTGTGTCCTGTATGCTTCCGGCAACGATTACAGTACTTTTTAAGCTCCAATCGGTCAGGGGTGTTCCTTTTATTTTTCATTGTAGAATAATTGCGTTCCTTACAGTCATTGCAGGCTAATGTAATAATATCTCGCATTTTTCCCTCTTGGTCATCACCCTCTGTTAGAAATTAACCACCAGAGGTTATTTCTTTTGGACGACGGTAAAACTTCTAATCCAGGACCTCGGTAATAACTCCTGCCCCCACGGTTCTTCCACCTTCCCGTATCGCAAATCGCAATTCCTTTGCCATCGCGATCGGAGTAATCAACTCTACCTCCAAACTCACATTATCCCCCGGCATCACCATCTCCACTCCCTCCGCTAACTTCGCCACCCCCGTCACATCTGTCGTTCGAAAATAAAACTGCGGTCGATACCCATTGAAAAACGGTGTGTGC
>DASWJH010000020.1 GCA_036397255.1 Nitrospiria bacterium | reverse complement strand
GGGTCTTCGTGTAATCGAGTGGGTAAAAATTGTAAAAAAGTGTTTAAGGTCCATACAGGGCAAGGGTCAAGTCAAAGTCATTCTGTGGTTGAAGCCTTTGAAGTATTAGAGGTTCCTGCAAAATCCAGTTCGTCATTCCCGAATGGTTTTATCGGGCCCGCCTGCCGGCAGGAATCCAGGATTCAAAAAATCAACATCTTCTGGATTCCCGCTCCCCGATAGAGGCATTCGAGGACAGGTTTCGCGGGAATGACGGGAAGGGTCTGGATTTCCGCTTTCCCCTGCCTGCAAGTGCCCGCCGGACAGGCGGGTAATGACAAAATTTACCCACTCACTTCCACGATGAGCCGTTTTTTAATATTCCGAAGGATCCTAAAACCAATTGATATCCTAGTTGATGCCTCCAAGGCGGTTGGAGAAGGCAATCTTTCCGTTTTGATCGATCTTCAACAAAAGGATGAAATTGGGTGGCTTGCCAACCATTTCAGATTTTTAATCGAAAATCTTCGAGAAATTATTGAACGTGTGGTCAAAACATCCGACCATGTGGCTTCTGCTACCGAGGAAATTACTTCTACAGCTCAAAAATTGAGGGAAAACTCTGGTCTTACCGAACGCGAATCAAACAACGTTTCTGCGATCAGTGACCATACCCACCAAAATGTCCAAGCGGTGGCAACGGCTGCGGAGCAAATGTCATCAACCATTAAGGATATATCAAAAAATGTTCAACAGGCAGGCCAAATAACCCAAGAGGCGGTCATTGCTGCCAAAACGACGAATACCCTTGTCTCAAAGCTTGAACAGTCCAGCGTGGAAATCGGAGATGTCATCCAAGTCATTACTTCGATTGCACAGCAAACCAACCTGTTAGCATTGAATGCAACCATTGAAGCCGCCCGTGCCGGTGAGGCAGGGAAGGGGTTTGCAGTGGTTGCCAATGAAGTCAAAGAATTGGCAAAGGGAACCGCTAAAGCAACAGAAGAAATAAGGCAGAAAATAACCGCCATTCAGGGGGATTCTCAAGAAGCCATTGCAGCCACTGGGGGAATTGGAAAAATCGTTGGGCGGATTAATGAAATTACAATAACGATATCCGGTGCCATAGAGGAGCAATCGGTAACCACCATGGAGATTACCCGAAATATGACGGAGGCGGCGCGTGGTACTAGGTCAGGTAACCCAAAGCATTTTCGGAGTCAAAAAAGCTTCAATGAATACGGAAAATGGGGCAGAAAGTGTATTGTTGGTATCCCAAAGACTTTCCTCATTAGGGGAAGAACTCCTGGCCTTAGTGAGGAAATTTAAATTCTAGTTTATTCCCTTGAGGGTTTAGAAATTTTTTTTGCCTTTTTTAAAAGATTAATAAAAAGAATCGCTTTTTGGCAAATCCTTTAGGTAGGTAGCCTCAATGAAAGTCACTCCCAAAATTTACCTACCTTGCCAAAACTGGAATATATATTATTATTTAAGTTAGAAATTAAAAAATTTTTTTTTAATGGGAGGGTTCAACCAATGAGGTTCCATCTTTTTAGTGTTGTTTTTTTGGTCCTGGGTTGGGTGACTCCCAGTGGTGCGGGTACCATCACAGGGACTGTTACTTTTTTAGAAAAAGCTAAAAACGAAGCGGCGGTTCATTTAGAGGGTGTGGGGGGGAAGGGACGCTCAGCCAGCGGGATAAACAAAAATGCAATGATGGTTCAGAGGAAACAACTTTTTGTCCCTGAAGTATTGCCAGTCTTTAAAGGGACCACCGTTAATTTTCCCAACAAGGATACCGTGTTTCATAATGCTTTTTCCATGACTCCTGGCAATATGTTTGATTTGGGTACTTACGGACCGGGAAAAAATCCCAATGTGACATTGGAAACACCAGGAAAGGTGGATATTTTTTGCAACATGCATCATCAAATGCACGCGGTTGCCTTGGTTTTTGATCATCCCTTTTTTACCCTCACCTCAAAAAAAGGAGAATATGCCATCAAAGGAGTTCCGGCGGGAAGCTATACCATTAAAGCCTGGGCGGGTTCATCCATTGTAGAGGAAAAAACCGTTAACGTTGGGGCAAACGATACGGTCACAGTTGATTTTAATATTGGGAATAAATAATTGAAGTGGGTGGGATGATTATTTAAGAAAGATTAATTCTAATGTTATCTTTTTATCGAAAGCTCAAATCCAGGTTAAGTCTCGCCCGTCAAATTCTTCTTTCCATTGCGTTAATCGTTTTGGTAACACTTTTTTCTACCATTTTATTAAGCAATTCAGCCCTTGAACGCGAAGTGGAAAACAGTATTGAAGCCAACCTCATTCAAACCAAATCGACGTTTCAATCAATGGAAGCTTTCCAATCTCAAGAAATGACGTTAAAAATTAAGCTTCTTGCTCAAATCCCATTTGTCAAAGCGCTAATTGCAACCCGGAATTCTGAAGCGATTCTTCAATTGGCCAAAGATTCCCTCGAGGATACAAAAAGTGATTTGGTGATCGTCACCGATGAAGTGGGAACCGTCATGGCGACAACGGATCAGGATGGCAAGGCAAAGGTTCTGTTGGAATCAGCCTCCATTCGTCAAGGGCTTGAGGGCTTGGAGGGAAATGGGATCCTTCTTTCAGAGAACGGTTTGTTTCGGATTTTTACAATGCCCATAAAATCCGGCTCCTCTTTGATGGGAACCATTACCATGGGTTTTTTGATTGATCACCAATATGTTAAAAAGATAAAGACGATGACCGGAAGTGAAATAACTTTGGTCGTAGGCGATAAAATTTTTTCTTCGGTTTGGGAAGGGGAAAGGCAAACGGTTTTAAAACAGATTGTAAATAAATTTTATGATGTTTATCAGTCCAATCAAGAAGGGACCAATATAGATAAACCTTTTGAAATAAAAGTTGGGTCTGAAACGTATATTTCATTGATAGTCCCGCTTCAGAACCAAGAAAAAGATCTCGAGGGATTTTATTTAATTCAGGCCTCCAAGGACCAGGCCATGGTGGGTTTTTACAATGTTCAGCGTTTGATGATTGTAATTGGAATACTTTCTTTTTTAGTGGCCATTTGGATCAGCATTCGAATAGCCCGAGAAATTTCAAGGCCCATTCAGGCTCTGGTTGATGCCACTGGAGCCATTGCCAAAGGAGATCTCACCCGGGAGGTTGACATTGACCGAGGGGATGAAATTGGGGCTCTGGCCGTTGGTTTTCAAGATATGGCCCACCGGTTGAGAGGGCTGATTTCCCAAGTTAGGGAAAATACACTAGCGGTGACCAACGTTTCCAAACAACTCAATCAAACCAGTCATCATATTTCAGAAGAGGTCAATAAACAGGAAGTCGCAGCCAATGAAACCTCCTTTTCTATTGATCAAATGAGTTCCTCCATTAGAGGGGTCAATCAAAATGTAGAGTCACTTTCACTTTCCGCAAATGAGACCTCCACTTCCATCTTTGAAATGAATTCTGCCATCAATGAAATTGCAAATCATATGGATGATTTATCTGGAGCCATTGAGTTGACCTCTTCCTCCATAAGTGAAATGACATCCAGCATAAAGGAGATTGGATTAAGCATCGAAACATTACATAGTGCAACCGATAAAACAGCGACTTCATTATTAGAGATGGGGGCGTCGGTACAACAGGTAGAAAATAATGCCCAAAAGAGCCATGAACTCTCGGAAAACACGACCCAAAAAGCCCAAAAAGGGAAAGAGTCTGTTCAGCAAACTATCTCTGGGATGAAAGAAATTGCCTCCAGCTTTAAACAAGTTCAAGAAATCATTTCCCGCTTGGCCCAGAAATCCGAATCCATTGGAAATATTATCAGAGTAATTGATGAAGTGGCAGAGCAGACCAACCTGCTTTCCCTAAACGCAGCTATTATTGCGGCCCAGGCGGGGGAGCATGGAAAAGGGTTTGCGGTTGTGGCAGAAGAAGTTAAAAGCCTTTCTGATCGGACAGGGGCTTCTACTCGAGAAATCGAAGGTTTGATCAAGGATGTCCAAGATGAGACCTCCAATGCGGTACAGGCGATGGTTGAAGGTTCGGAAAAAGTACAGAAAGGGGTTTCTCTATCCCATGAGGCGGGTGATGTTTTGGAGTCCATTATGGAAAGCTCTCATCTTTCTGCAGAAATGGTCAGGGAAATTGTCCTGGCCACGGAGGAACAAACCAAGGGGATCCAAGATGCCAATCGGGCCATGTCCCAAATCAAAGAGATGGTTCAGCAAATTAATCGTGCAACACAGGAGCAGGGAAATGCGAGTGTTGAAATTACAAGGGCGGTAGAAAACATGCGGGTGCTGGGACATGAAGTCAAACGCTCCACCCGGGAACAGAATAAAGGGAGCCACCTCATTAAAACTGCAGTTGAAAAGGTCACAGAAATGATTCATCAAATTTTGGAAGCAACAAAGGAACAAAGCCAGGGGAGTGGTCGTATTACCAAGGCTCTAATAGTGTTTAAGAGTGCCGCAGACCAAAATGTTGAGCGTTCTAGTGAATTAAATCAGGCTGTGGGGACCCTTTCTTCTCGCGCCCAGCAACTGGAAGAAGAGGTTCAAAGGTTTAAGGTTTAATCTAGAAACAAACAATAGGAGGGTTTTCAATGAAAAAACTTTCGTTTGTTGTGGTATTTACTTGGATGGTTGCTTTTGGGGGGGTTACCTTTATTCCTAAAGAGGCTTCAGCCATGCCGGCTTTTGCGAGGAAATATGATGCACCGTGCTCTTCCTGCCACGTGGCCTTTCCAAAGCTGAACGAATTTGGAATGGAGTTTAAACAAAGAGGATATCGGATGGAGAAAGATGGCCCGGGAGAACCCGTCTGGAAACTTCCGGGAATTCCCTTGGGAGGTATTGCCCAGGTCGCTTATGAGTTTAAACACGATGATGGCGCTTCCCCGAAACAATCCAGTAAGGCGGAAGTGACGGAAGTGGAATTCTTCTTCGGGGGGGTATTGGCCCCCAATATCTCTTTTTTCGGTGATTTTGGAGCGGATGTGGCTGCGGGGGAATCATTAACTCCCGATGTTGCTTTTATCATTTTCGATGACATCATCTCCGATAGCCGGTTGAATTTGAAAGGAGGAGGGTTTGATGTTGATTTTCCTTTCCTTTCTGATCCCCGATCAGCAACCCTTGCTCCCTATTTGGTTCGTCTCAATGCGGATGGAGCAGAGGGGGTTACCATTGGCAGAAGAGGTGTGGAAGCAAATGGTTTTTTAACGGATACGGGAACACGATATGCCTTAGGTCTTGGAAATGCCGTGGTCAGTGGTTCTAGTAATAATTTCCGTGCTCTTCACGCGTGGGTGACCCAGAGCATGGAGCTGATGGGTTTTAATCAAAGCGCTGGGCTGATCCTCTCCCTTGATCGCAATGGGGATAAACCAATCGGAACCGATGATAGTACCGAGGCCTATGGAGGGGTTTTGGACTTGCACTATGGTTTAACCGGTGTGGTTCTGGGGGTTTTTCAATATAAAGGCAATAAAAATGCTGGGGTAGATCCTACACGGGTGATCACCAGCGGGCTTGTGGAGGTTTTGCATTCACTGGCTGAGAATATGGTTGCGGTGGCACGTTTCGATTTTCAGGGAGCGAATGGTTCAAGTGCCCGAAAACACCAGCTTGTGGGGGATTTCCAATATTTCTTTCACCCGAATGTGAAGGGACAGTTGGAATTAGCTTATGAAGATGCAAAATCAGCTGGCGGGGTTAAAACCGATATGAAAAGCGCCATAGCCGCTGTAACATTTGGGTTTTAAAAACAATTTATTTCCCGTTTCTGTTTTCCCAAGGGGGCCTCTTTCTTTGTGCAATTGAAAAGAGACCCCCTTTTTTTTCAAATTCCCATTGAAATAGTTTTTAAGGGAAAGTTGGCTCCCCAGGCCGGATTCGAACCAGCGACCCGACGGTTAACAGCCGTCTGCTCTACCAACTGAGCTACTGGGGAATAAGATGAGGAATAAAAAAAAATGGTTTGGGGGGAGAATCTTTGAGAAGTATGAAACCAATTTTGATTTATGAGTTTTTCTTCAGCTCTAAGATCACCTGTTTTGCAACTTCTTTCAGTGTATCAAAAACTCCCCGGCCAACGGTGGCCACTCCTTCAAATGAAGGAACCCCTTTCGGATTGAGAACGCGGTTCATCTCTTCCACCGGGACCACATTCGGAAGATCCCGTTTATTGTATTGAATGACATAAGACGTTTTTTCTAAAAGCATCCCTTGTTCTTGGAGGTTCTTGTTCAGGTTTTCCACGCTTTCGATATTGGCCTCCATTCGCTCTACCTGGGAATCCCCGACAAAAACAACCCCATCCACCCCTCTTAAAATTAATTTTCGGCTGGCATCATAAAAAACCTGTCCGGGAACCGTGTACAGATGAAAACGCACCTTAAACCCTCGGATACTTCCCAAGGCCAGAGGGAGAAAATCAAAAAACAAAGTTCGTTCCGTTTCGGTGGCCAAAGAAATCATTTTCCCCTTACTTTCCGGGGTGCTTTTCTTATAAATATAATGGAGATTGGTGGTTTTTCCACAAAGTCCGGGGCCGTAATAAACGATCTTGCAATTGATTTCCCGCGCGGAATAGTTAATAAAGGACATAAAAGAAGATCCCTTTTATTGTTATTTCATATTGTCAATTGGGTGTTTAGCTGAACAGCTTATCAATATCTTCTTCAGTTATTTCTGCAAAGGGGGAGTGGGGGGCTTTGACAACCCCTGTTTCTTTTTCAACCTTCTTTAATATTTTCTCAAATATCTGGGAGAAGGTTCCGGCGCTTTTCTTCACCCGAAGCCTGACGAGACCTAATGATGACCGCTGATCAAATACGACAACCAGAATAATCCGTTGTCCGATAATTGAAATATGGATATTATCACGCTCGCCCTCATGAAATAATATTGAAAACTCCGTTTCACCCAACAGTTTTGCCATTCCACCAGTGGCTGCAATGTTTCCTGCGGTAAGAGACGCCAGTGAGGTGGTGTCCACGTTTTGTGTTTCACCCACACAAGCAATCAGCTGTCCGTTTTTATCAACGAGAAAAGTTACCTTGGCATTGGCCTGTTGATGCAGTTTATTGAGTTCAACATCGACTTCTTTGAACTCCTCCTCATACATGACCATCCCAGCATCAACCATATGGATTTTTCCCCTTTCTGGTGTTTAGAACGGGCCACTTATAACATAAACCATGGTTGATTGCAAGGGTGGAAATCATAAAAAAAGCAAAAGGTTCCCCCCAAAATAGAGTGCGGTTCCGGTTATGATATTTACTGTTTAAGAATCCGTTTTTGGATGAACCCTCATGTTATTAATAAATCCTTTGGAAAAATCGAAATAGGTTTAGGGGTTTTTTGTAAGGGTTCATTTTCAAAAATGAAGTACATCTTTTCAAAGTATTCAAAATATACTATGATGAAGTTTTTTTACCAAGTTTTAGTGAATATTTTTAAACATGTTTGGTAAGCTGTTCCCCTGGAGGCCATCCAGTCCAACCTTGACACAGTATCTTATTGAAAGATATAATGAATTTTAGAAAACGCCCAGCCATTTGAATAAATTTTTAACGGATGACATTAGGGTGACCCGTGATGCTTTCTAAAAGGGGTCTCTTATTTTCATAAGAGCAAGCTTTAAAGGACAATCTTCCGGTTGAAAAACAAAGGGGGAGAAGCGGGTCGGTCCATTCTCCCTCTACTAAAAGGTTGAAATCCCATGAGCTCATTCCTCTTCTTTCAAATTACTTTAGGGTGCTACCTTATTGGAACCATCCTGTTTTTGCTATATTTAGTCAGCAAACGGGAGCGCCTTTCAAGAATTTCTTTGGGGGTAACGGGTGTTGGGTTTATTTTCCATACCGGGGCCATTATTGTCCGCACCCTTGAGGTAGGCCATATTCCGTTAACCAATCTTCAGGAATCCATGTCTTTTTTTTCCTGGGCACTTATTTTGGCATTCCTGCTGGTTGATTTTCGATACCGAATTCATGTTCTGGGTTCTTTTCTTCTTCCCCTTGCTTTTGTGTCAGTGACTTCTGCGGCCTTTTTCCCTCATCAAGTGCGCTCCTTAGACCCTATTTTTGAAAGCCCTTGGTTTAAAATTCATACAACATTTGCTTTGCTGGGAACGGTTTCCTTTGCCATCGCTTTTTTGGTGGGGATTATGTATCTCATTCAGGAAAAACTTTTGAAATCCAAGCGGTTCAATTTGGTCTATTATAAACTTCCATCCTTGGACATCCTCGATGATCTGAACCAAAAAGCCATTTTCTTTGGTTTTCCCCTCCTCACACTCGGAATTCTTTCCGGAGCCCTATGGGCCAATTTTGCATATGGAACTTATTGGAGTTGGGACCCGAAACAGATTTTTTCCTTGTTCACATGGCTTTTTTATTTGGCTGTTTTGCATGGGCGGTTAACCGTTGGATGGCGCGCAAAAAAAGCGGCCTATTTGGCCATTATCGGTTTTGTGGGGGTTGTGGTTACCTATTTTGGGGTGAACATATTTTTAAAAGGTTTTGATTCCTTGATTTGAAACAACGTTTCAACATAGCGGGTCCTCTTATCCAATGAATATTATTTTGGTGGGTTTAAGTCATAAAACTTCCCCTGTCGAAGTCCGGGAAAAGTTTTCGTTTGCTACGGAGGAGATGGGAACATTCCTTGAAAGGTTAAAACATCTTCCGGGAGTGGATGAAAGTTTTATTTTATCCACCTGTAACCGAGTTGAAATCTGTTTACTGGTCAAGGAGACCGAATTGGGTTTCAAATGCGTTACGCATTTTCTTTCGGAGCGGCAAAATAGTTTGATGGAAGAGGAGATCGCTGAGCATCTATATTATTATTCAGGCCGAGAAGCCATTCGCCATGTATTCCGGGTGGCCTCCAGTTTGGATTCCATGGTGGTTGGGGAGCCGCAAATTTTGGGGCAAATGAAAGAGGCGTTCGAGTCTTCACTGATCCATAAAGCCACAGGGGTAGTCCTCAACAAGGTTTTTAAAAAAGCTTTTTCTGTTGCTAAGCGGGTCCGAAGCCAAACCAAAATTGGTGAAAACGCGGTGTCCGTCAGTTTTGCTGCGGTGGCGTTGGCCAAGAAAATTTTTAGCCGGCTTCAGGGTAAAACCGCTTTATTGGTAGGAGCGGGGGAGATGGCGGAGTTGACCGCGAGACATTTGGTTGACCAGGGGGTGAAAGAAATTATTGTGGTGACGCGGAATTATGATCGGGGGGTTGAATTGGCCAACGTGTTTCACGGACGTGCAGCTCATTTTGAGGATTTTACCAGCGAAATGGTTGAATCGGATATTGTGATTTGTTCGGCGGGCGCCCCTCATTATTTGGTGAATTATATCGATATTCAAGGGGTCATTCAGGTCCGTAAAAATTCTCCGATTTTCTTGATCGATATTTCCGTTCCTAGAAACATCGATCCCAAAGTCAACGAAATTGATAATGTCTTTTTATATGATATTGATGATCTCCAAATGGTGGTGGAAGCGAATATTCAGGAGCGTGAGAAAGAGGCGGTTAAGGCCGAGGAGATCATTTTGGAGGAAGTCGAGGTTTTGGCGCGGTGGTTGAAATCTTTAGACGTCGTTCCCACCATTGTTGCCATTCGGGAGAAGGCCGAAGAAATTCGAAAAGGGGAATTGGACCGTGTTCTCAATCGCTGCGAAGATCTTTCCAGTCCGCAAAGAAGTGCAATCGAAGCTTTGAGTAACGCCATTGTCAACAAACTGTTACATCATCCCCTTGTGGTCCTAAAAGAAGAGTCCCATTCATCTAATGGAAGTCTCTTTGTAGAGGCTGCCCGCCGCCTTTTTCAATTGGAGTCCAGTGCTCAGCCGCCTTCTCCTTCGCCCCAGGAAGAAGAAAACTCTCAAGGGTTGGAGAATCCTAAGGAAATGCGGTGATGTTCCTGGTCAATTTCTGGGGTTAGGTTTTCCTTGGTAAAACAACAGCGAATCATCATTGGTACAAGGGGAAGCCCACTTGCCCTTTGGCAGGCACACTGGGTTAAATCCCAGCTGGAAGACCGTTGGAAAGATCTGTCCGTAGAGTTGAGGCGGATCAAGACCACCGGAGATAAAATTACGGAAGTTCCTCTTGCCAAAGTGGGTGGAAAGGGGCTTTTTACAAAAGAGATCGAAGAAGCCCTTCTTCGAAAGGAAATTGATTTAGCCGTCCATAGTATGAAGGACGTACCCACGGTTTTTCCCTGTGGCCTGCATCTTGCCGCTATTCCAAAGCGGGAAGATCCCAGAGATGTTCTCATCAGCCGGGAGAATTTTTTGTTAAAACAGCTTCCAAGGGCCGCTCGTATTGGAACCTGCAGTTTACGCCGACAGGCTCAATTATTGAATTTCTGTAAAACCTTTGAAATTTGCCAACTCAGGGGGAACGTGGATACCCGTTTAAGAAAACTAAGGCAAACCGGAAAAAATGGGTTGGATGCTATCGTCCTGGCGGCGGCTGGATTAAAGAGATTGGGGTGGGAAGAACAGGTGACCGAATATCTATCGATGGAGGTCAGTCTTCCCGCCATTGGACAGGGGGCAATTGGAATTGAATGTCGGGTGGAAGACCCCCGGGTGAATGACCGGGTTGGGGTTTTAAATGATGTGGAAACCCATCAGTGTGTTTTTGGGGAACGTGGGTTTCTAAAACGGCTTGAGGGTGGATGCCAGGTTCCCATTGCCGCCTATGGGGTGATCCGGGAAGGAACCTTTTTTTTGGACGGGCTGGTTGCCTCGGTTGCGGGGGACCGGGTCATTCGTTACCAAATGACCGGTGAACCTCAGGGTTCCGAATTGGTTGGAAAGAATTTAGCAGAACACCTGTTAAAGTTGGGTGCGGGTGAGGTTCTCAAAGAGATTACCGGGGCAGAACTGTAAACCTGATTTTTGTTGTTTCACTTCTGGAGTCAAAGGTGATTCAACCCCAAAAAATCGGAATCGTCTATCTCATCGGGGCCGGCCCCGGAGACCCTCAGCTTCTCACACTTCGAGGGAAAGAATGCATTGAAGAGGCGGATACGGTTATTTATGATTATTTAGCCAATGATGCACTTCTCCAATTTGCCAAAAAAGGAGGGGAAATCATTTTTGCTGGAAAACGGAAAGGCAACATGACGCTGCCTCAGGAAGAAATTAACCGGCTCATCGTAAAAAAAGGAAAAGAGGGTAAGGTGGTGGCCCGATTAAAAGGGGGGGATCCGTTCATTTTTGGCCGTGGGGGGGAAGAAGCTTTGGCTTTGGCCGAAGCGGGGGTTCCGTTTGAAATTATTCCCGGGGTTACTTCGGGCGTTGCGGTGGCCGCTTATGCTGGGATACCCTTAACCCATCGGGATTTTGCCTCCACGGTTATTTTTACTTCAGGGCACGAAGACCCTTCCAAACCTCGGCCTTCCATTCCCTGGAAGGCGTTGGCAAAAGAAATGGGAACCTTGGTTTTTTATATGGGTATCACAAACCTACAGGGAATTGTTTCCAATTTGACGAAATATGGGTGTGATCCCAAAACCCCCATTGCCCTGGTTCGATGGGGAACCAAACCCGAGCAGGAAACCATTGTGGGAACCCTGGAAGATATTGTCCAAAAAACGGAATCCATTTCCTTTCCTCCTCCAGTTACAATTGTGGTGGGGGAAGTGGTGGGATTAAGGAAAAGACTCAAGTGGTTTGAAAACAGGCCTCTTTTCGGAAAAAGGGTTTTAGTCACCCGAACAAAGGATCAAGCCAAAACGTTAATTGAAGCCTTGAGGCGTGTAGGAGCTGAGGCCGTGGTTTTTCCAACGATTCAAACCCTTCCTCCGGAGAACTTTTCTGCTTTGGATTCTGCGATTTCAAATATCAATGCCTTCGATTGGGTGGTTTTTACCAGTGCCAACGGTGTCCGTTATTTTTTTGATCGGTTCTCCGCTATTGAAAAAGATGTGCGTACAATGGCCGGTGTGAAAATTGCGGCCATTGGAGAGAAGACCGCTTTGGCTTTAAAGCAGTTTCACCTGAGGGTGGATCTAGTTCCCGACGAAGCGGTTGCAGAAGGTTTGGTAGAAGCTTTTTCAAAGATCAAAATGGATGGCCTGCGGGTTTTAATTCCCCGTGCAAGGGAAGCCCGTGAAATCCTGCCTGACGAGCTAAGGCAGATGGGTGCACGGGTTGATGTGGTGGAGACCTATCGCACCATCCAACCTGAGGCAGAGGCGACACCCTTAATGGAAAAGTTTATGGCGGGTAGGATAGATGTAATCACATTTACCAGTGCCTCCACGGTTAAAAATTTAATTGAAATGGTTGGAAAAGATAATATCTTCACTTTCGTGAACAAGGTGGTCATTGCCAGTATCGGACCGATTACCCGACAGGCATTACAGAGGGCCGGTCTACCGGTTCATGTCACAGCGGAGGAACCCTCTATCTTGGGTTTAGTGGATGCTTTGGTGAAATACTTTGAACGGGGAGGAAGACCATGACATTTCCAATTTCAAGGCCCCGAAGACTTCGGCATACCCCGGGCCTTCGGCGAATGGTTCAAGAAACCCGGCTTTCCGTTGATCAGTTGATTCTTCCCTTTTTTGTGAAGCATGGAAGGGGGGAGCCTGAGGAAATTTCCGCTATGCCCGGGGTTTTTCGATTGACGATTG
The DNA here is from genome assembly GCA_036397255.1 of Nitrospiria bacterium. NCBI lineage: Bacteria > Pseudomonadati > Nitrospirota > Nitrospiria > Nitrospiria bacterium. The sequence goes on along the minus strand of DASWJH010000020.1, from coordinate 13,703 downwards.
ATCAGTTGGTCAAGGAAGCTTCGGAAGCCTTTCACCTCGGGATTCCAGCTATCATCCTTTTTGGCATACCCAAAGTGAAGGACGAATCCGCCTCCGAAGCCTTTCATCCAGAGGGAATCGTACAACAAGCGGTCCGTACCGTTAAAGACCGAATTCCGGAGTTAACGGTGATTACCGATGTCTGCATTGATGAATATACCACCCATGGACATTGTGGTGTTGTTCGGGAAGGGCAGATTGATAATGATGCCACCCTGGAAATATTGGCGCGGATCGGTGTTAGCCATGCACAGGCAGGTGCGGATATGGTTGCTCCCTCCGATATGATGGATGGGCGGGTGGGGGCTATTCGAGCGACTTTGGATCAGGAGGGTTTTTCACATCTTCCGATCATGGCCTATTCTGCAAAGTATGCTTCCTGTTTTTATGGCCCTTTCCGGGAAGCAGCCGGTTCTGCACCTCAATTTGGGGATCGAAAATCCTATCAAATGGATCCTCCTAATGTATCCGAAGCCCTGCGGGAGGTTTCTTTGGATATTCAAGAAGGGGCAGATATTGTTATGGTGAAACCTGCCACGCCTTATCTCGATGTCATTTGGCGGGTGAAAGAGCGTTTTCAATGTCCCGTTGCGGCCTATCAGGTCAGCGGGGAGTACGCAATGATTAAAGCGGCGGACCGGCAGGGATGGGTGGATGGCCCCTCTGCCATCAGGGAAAGTCTTCTTTCTATTAAACGGGCCGGAGCAGATTTAATTTTGACCTATTTTGCAAAAGAGGCCGCTGGTTTCTTGGGAAGGTAGGAGGTGAATGGAAATTATTCGGGGTTCAGATCAAATCCTAGAACCATTCCATGGCCCCATTATTGCGGTGGGAAATTTTGACGGTGCCCATGTGGGGCATCAAACCATTATCAGAAAAATGGTTCAAAGGGTCCAGGAAGTGGGGGGACAAAGCATTGTTTACACCTTTGATCCCCATCCCCTTCAGGTATTAAACCCAAACCGGTTGGAAGGGATTCTGACTTCTTTTTCGGAAAAGATGAGGGTCTTTGAAGAGCTAGGAGTTGATTTCGTCATCAGTGAAAAATTTAATTTGGATTTTTCAAAAAAAGATGCCCGTACCTTTATTCAAGACTATCTTTATGGTCGAATAGGTGCGAAAGAAATTTTCGTGGGTGAAGGATTTGCCTTTGGAAAGGGAAGAGGGGGATCTACGGAAGATCTAAAACGCATCGGAGGGGAACTCGGAATCCGTGTACATATTGAGGCCCCGGTCATGATTGAAGGTGGGGTGGTCAGTTCTTCCCGCATTCGTGGTCTTTTAAAAGAGGGAATCGTGGCTCAGGCCTCTGTGCTCCTGGGAAGGCCTTATGTTTTGGAGGGTGAGGTGGCCATGGGGGCCCAAAGAGGAAGGGATTTAGGGTTTGCAACCGCTAATCTCCTCCCCGATGAAAAAATTGTACCCAAACGGGGGGTGTATGCGGTGAAGGGGGAATGGAGGGGAAAGCTTTTTGAAGGGGTAGCATATATCGGGTCCCAGCCTACTTTTGAAAACAAGGAAATAAAAATCGAGGTCCATTTATTTCACTTTAAACAGGATTTATACAAAGATCGAATCAAGGTTTTATTTGTGGAGTGGATCAGAGATGAAATGAAATTTGAAGGGCCTCAGGCTTTGGTGAAACAGATTCATTTGGATATTCAGAAGGCCCAGGAAGTTTTTAAAGTTGGGGGGCAAGGGGTTTTGACGGTAAAATGAGAATGGAAAATCCGCTTTTAAAGCTTCCATTCGGAAGATCACTGGGTAATGAGGATCTCTTTCATCGGTTTCGTGAGACGATCCGCCAATATGGTCTTGTTCACCCGGGAGAGCGGATCATCGTAGGTGTCTCCGGAGGTCCAGATTCGGTTTGTTTGTTATTCCTAATGGGTGAACTGGCCCCTTTATTGGATCTGAGTATTGGGGTGGCCCATCTCAACCATGGATTGCGGGGAAATGAGGCCCGTGAGGATCAAATCTTTGTTAAATCCCTTGCCCAACAATTGGGGTTCCCTTTTTATACGGAAACCGTAAATGTGGGTTCCTTTGCCAAGGAGAAGGGGTTATCCAAACAAGTGGCTGGCCGACACCTGCGTTACCAATTTTTTGAACGGATTGCGGAAGAGATAAAGGCCCACAGGATTGCTGTGGGTCATACCTTGGATGATCAGACGGAAACCCTCCTCATGAGGCTCTTGAGGGGTACGGGGAGTGATGGATTTCAAGGAATTCCCATAGTTCGAAATGGAACCATTATTCGCCCACTGCTCATGGTGACGCGTCGGGAAATTGAGGCTTATCTGAAAGAGAAAAACATCTTTTTCAGGGAGGACTCCAGTAATCAGGAGTCTTATTATTTTCGTAATCGGGTTCGAAAAGAGCTGATTCCTTTTTTAATGAACCGTTTTAATCCCAATTTTCAAGAAACCCTTCACCGGGAGGCGTTCATTCTTTGCCAAGAGGGGGATTATTTGGAAAAGGAAGCCCGTGGCGTTTTCAAGCAATGTTCTGTTCGCGGGGAGGGAGAAATCCGGTTTGAAGGGCAGTACCTTCTGACCCTGCACCCGGGACTTCGGTGGAGGGTTTTCCGAATGGCCATCCGGCGGCTCGCTTCGAGTGAAAAAGAAATTGAATTCAAACATATTGCGGCAATGGATCAGTTGCTCAGAGGTCCGGGGATGGGGGGTCTTCATCTTCCCAATGGCCTTCGGATTGAAAAGGAGCAGGGTTTTTTAGTGGTTTTGATGAAAGAATCAACCCAATCTTTTCCATGGAATTTTCCCCTTGTGGTCCCGGGTGTTATGGATATTGATTTTGTGCCCGTTAAGGTTTTCTCGCAAATTACCGATGATCAAGTGGAAACGCATTCAGAAACAGTCGCCGTTTTTGATTGGGAAAAAATTCCTCACCCCCTGGAAGTCCGAAATTGGCAAAAGGGGGATTTTTTTTACCCCAAAGGTTTGGGAGGAAAAAAGAAGTTGCAAGATTTTTTTGTTGATCTCAAAATTCCCCGAAGTCAAAGATCAAAGATTCCTTTGTTGGCCAGTCCAAAGGGAATATTGTGGATTATGGGTTTACGTTTGGATGGGCGTTTCCTTGCAGACCAAGATTCAAAAATAAAGCTCGTTATCAGCATTCAAAAAAAGGGATAAAATTTAATGGGCCGGATTTACGGAAAACCGATTATCACACAAGAGGAGATACAAAGGCGAATTAGAGAATTGGGACAACGTATTACATTGGATTATGAAGGTAGGCCGTTAATTTTGGTTGGGGTATTGAAAGGGGCGTTTGCTTTTCATTCTGATTTGGCCAGAGCCATTCGTTTGCCTTTAAAAATTGATTTTTTAGTGGTTTCCAGCTATGGATCAAGGGGACATTCCTCCGGTGTGGTAAAGATAATTTCCGATCTGACAGAAAAGATTGAAGGACAACATATATTGCTGGTAGAGGATATCGTTGATTCCGGCCTAACCGTCAGCTATTTAAAAAAGAGTCTTTTGGTTCGAAAACCAAAATCGATCAAAGCCTGTACCCTTCTCAATAAACCTGAGCGGCGCAAAACCGAAGTGAGTATTGAATATGTGGGGTTTACGATTCCCAATCACTATGTAGTGGGTTATGGTCTTGATTACGAAAACAAGTACCGTAATTTGCCCTATATTGCGGTGTTGGATGTGAGCGACCAAGGCTAATGATTTGCTTGAAAGTCATATAGGAAGTCCTTATTGTAACATGACTTTTTAGTTGTCATGGTTCCCTAACTGTGATAGATTGAGAACTCATGCCCAATGTAATTTTTAAAGTTGTTTTTAGGAGGTTTAGATGAATCCCCGGTTTAAAAATCTTGCCTTATGGGTTCTCATCGGTCTCTTTATGATTGTTTTGTTTAACCTTTTTAATCTTCCCAGCGGTCCTAGCGAAGATGATCTGGTTTTTAGCGATTTTATGATGAAGTTGGAAAAAGGAGAAGTGAGTGAGGTTTTAATCAAGGAAAACTTCATTACCGGGACTTTGAAGGACGGGAAGAAATTCAAAACCTATGCGGCGGAAGATCCTGAATTGGTAAAAAGGCTTAGGGAGCAGAATGTTCGGATTTCTGCGCGACCCCCGGATGAAAACCCCTGGTATATTACTTTCCTTCTTTCCTGGGGCCCCATGATCTTTTTAATTGCCCTCTGGATTTTCTTTATGAGGCAAATGCAAATGGGGGGCAATAAGGCCCTTTCTTTCGGAAAAAGCCGGGCCAAGCTTTTATCTGAAGACCGGAAAAAGATCACCTTCAGTGATGTAGCGGGGATTGACGAAGCCAAACATGAGGTCTCTGAAATAATAGATTTTTTGAAAGATCCTCCTAAATTTCAAAAATTGGGGGGACGAATTCCAAAAGGCGTCTTAATTGTGGGCCCTCCCGGAACCGGAAAAACTCTTCTGGCGAAAGCCATTGCGGGGGAAGCGGGGGTTCCGTTTTTTAATATCAGTGGGTCCGATTTTGTTGAAATGTTTGTGGGAGTGGGGGCGTCGAGAGTCCGTGACCTTTTTGACCAAGGAAAGAAAAACGCTCCGTGTATTATTTTTATTGACGAAATTGACGCCGTAGGGCGGCATCGTGGCGCCGGTCTTGGTGGAGGCCATGATGAGCGGGAGCAAACCCTGAATCAGCTTTTGGTGGAAATGGATGGGTTTGAAACCACGGAGGGAGTTATTTTAGTTGCTGCAACCAACCGCCCCGATGTTTTGGATCCTGCCCTTCTTCGGCCCGGCCGTTTTGACCGTCAAGTTGTGGTCAGCCGTCCTGATCTTAAAGGCCGAAGTGAAATTCTTGCGGTTCATACCAAAAAGATCCCTCTGGGGAAGGATGTTGAACTTTCGGTCATTGCCCGGGGAACTCCTGGGTTTTCGGGTGCGGACCTTGAAAATTTAGTAAATGAGGCTGCCCTTTTAGCTGCCAGACAGAATAAGGTTACTGTGGAAATGAGCGATTTTGAGACAGCCAAAGACAAGGTCCTCATGGGAGCGGAAAGAAAAAGTGTCATTATCAGCGAAGCGGAAAAGAAAACAACCGCTTACCATGAAGCCGGTCATGCTCTGGTGGCGAAACTGCTCCCTGGGACAGATCCTGTACACAAAGTAACTATTATTCCAAGAGGAAGAGCATTGGGTTTAACCATGCAATTGCCCGAGGATGATCGGTATACCTATCCACGTGACTACCTTTATAATAACATTGCCATCTTAATGGGTGGGCGCGCCGCAGAAGAGTTAGTTCTAAAACGGATGACCACCGGGGCGGGCAATGATATCGAGCGTGCCACTGAACTTGCCCGTAAAATGGTTTGCGAATGGGGGATGAGTGATAAATTGGGTCCCTTAACCTTTGGAAAAAAAGAGGAGGAGATCTTCCTCGGCCGTGAAATTGCCAAACATCGTGATTACAGCGAAAATACGGCTATTGAAATTGATAATGAGGTAAAGAAGCTTGTATTGGATAATTATGAAAGGGCGAAAACGCTCATTAAGAACAATATGAATGCACTCAAAGCCCTTGCAGAAGCCTTGCTTGAACGAGAGGTTTTGGATGCACCTGAAATTGATCGTATTATTCAACAAGCGGCTTCCGCATGATTATTTTTTGCACGAAATACGATGCGTATCACTTGATTCACAATTTTCCTTTTCTCCCCCTCCCTCCCCTCCATTAAACATAGCAAACCTCCTTTTTACTGTTTAACAATTGAGCAAACAGAAAACCACTGGGTTGAATTTCAACGCCCGTTTTCCTTAAGTCAGTTTCTAAAGGAAATACTAAAAGTTGGGGGTCTTGCTGTCTTCATACCTCCTGTGGTATTAATTTCAATAGAATGGGTTCGGTTGTTATGATCTCTTTACAAATGAAGAGGGTGGTTTAAGAAATGGAAGTTCTTTTAGCCATGGGTTGGAAGGATTTATTTGATATTGCCATAGTGGCTTTTCTTTTTTATTGGCTTTTCCTTTTTCTAAAAGGAACCCGGGCTTTTCAAATTTTAATTGGCGTTATTATCCTTTTCCTTGCCTTTATCCTCTCTAAGTTGTTTGACCTGTATACCATCGATTGGTTAGTAACCAGTTTTTGGTCCCAAATTGTACTGGCTCTTGTGATTTTATTTCAACCGGAAATTCGAAAAGCCTTGGCACAAATCGGCCAAACCCCGTTTGGTCGCCGTTTCCCTGTTACCGAAGAATCCAGGTTTTTAGAAGAGATCGTCAGGGCCTGTGTTTCTCTTGCGAATAAAAAGATTGGTGCTATTATTGTCCTTGAAAGGGAGATCGAACTGGAAGATATTGTTGAAATGGGTACTCCGGTGGATGCGGTGGTTTCCAAAGAAGTGTTGATGAGTATCTTCCTCCCCTATTCCCCCATCCATGATGGAGCGGTGATCATCAAAGGCGGGCGGATCGTGGCCGCGGGATGTTTTTTGCCTTTGACCTTAAGCTCCGATGTTAGCAAAATGCTTGGAACTCGACACCGGGCCGCCCTTGGCGTGACCGAAGAGACTGATGCAGTGGTTATTGTGGTGTCCGAGGAGACAGGGGCGATTTCCATTATTGTGGGTGGGCAAATGACCCGGGAACTGGAGGGGGCTGCACTACGTCGTGTGTTGATTCGAATTTTTAAGAAAGAGAAAAAAAGAGGAAGATTTCCTCTTCTCGAGAGATTTAGGGCACTGATCCCATTACGCCTCAGGTGATTAACCCCATTAAAAAAAGGCTCTATGAAATTAAAGGAACGGATTTCAGAAAATCTCGCTTTAAAAATCCTTTCCATTGTTTTTGCTTTATTGCTTTGGGCCTATGTTCGTTCCCACGAGAATATTGAAATGAATTTTGTAGTCCCATTAGAACTTCGAAATCTCCCTTCTTCCCTGGTTATTTCTACCGATGTGGTTAAGTATGTAGACATTCAGATCAGAGGAAAGGAACCCTATGTTCGAGATTTAGCCTCCGAGAAAATTTCAGTCTATCTGGACCTTTCCAAAGGCCGTAAGGGGGAGAATCGGTTCCGGCTTTCCGAAGCCAATGCCACGGTTCCCTCCGATGTGAAAGTGACTAAAATCAGCCCTAAAAGTTTAACCATCCGTTTGGAATCCAAAACTGGGAAAAAGATGTCTATTGAAAAAGGTTTCAGAGAAAAAAATGGATCCGACGAGCAGAAACAATATTCTAAGGTTTATTTTTATGAGTAGATTATATTAATTAAAATAAGTTATGATAAATTTTGATTTTATTTAAGGACTCATTGGTTTTCGGAGGGAAAAGGAATGAAGCGTTTGTTCGGTACAGATGGAGTTAGGGGAATTGCCAACCGGGAACCCATGACTTGTGAGACGACACTGAAATTGGGCCGTGCGGCTGCTCATTTATTCAAAGATCGAACCGGAAGGCACCGGGTGGTGATTGGAAAAGACACGAGGCTCTCAGGGTATATGTTGGAAAGCGCTTTGACCTCCGGCATCTGTTCTATGGGGGTAGATGTCCTTCTGGTGGGTCCTATTCCCACACCCGCCATTGCTTTTCTCACCCGAAGTTTCCGAGCGGATGCTGGTGTTGTGATTTCTGGGTCTCATAACCCCTTTGAAGATAATGGGATAAAATTTTTCTCAAGAGATGGTTTCAAATTACCCGATCTCATAGAAAGAAAGATTGAAAAGTTAATTTTTTCCGGAGAGATTGACTCGATCCGACCCACTGCGGATGACATCGGAAAAGCCTACCGTGTTGATGATGCGGACGGGCGGTATGTAGAGTTTGTTAAAAGTTCATTTCCAAAAGGGCTTACGCTGGAGGGAATGAAAGTAGTGGTGGATTGCGCCAATGGGGCGACGTATAAGGTGACTCCCACCGTCTTAAGGGAACTGGGGGCTGATGTGATTGTGTTGGGGGACGAGCCCAATGGAACCAATATCAATTTGGGATGTGGGTCCTTGTATCCGGCGGGATTGCAAAATGCGGTGTTGGCCCACAAAGCGGACGTGGGTTTTGCCCACGATGGCGATGGGGATCGGGTTGTTTTTTGCGATGAGAAGGGTCAAATTGTGGATGGGGATGCCATCTTGGCCGCCTGCGCATCGGAATTATTAAAAGAGGGTCGATTAAATGAAAAAAAGGTGGTGGCAACCGTAATGAGCAATTTGGGGTTTGAGTTGGCCATGAAAGAGATGGGCATTCAAGTTCTGAGGACGCCTGTTGGAGATCGATATGTTTTGGAGGCGATGATACGGGAGGGATGCAATCTGGGAGGAGAGCAATCGGGGCATATTATTTTTTTGGATTACAATACGACGGGGGATGGACTCATTACTGCCTTGCAGGTTTTGGCCCTTCTTCAGAAAAAAGGAGAGCAGTGTTCAGACTTTATGAATTGCATGACCCGGTACCCCCAAGTTTTATTGAATGTGAAAGTAAGGGAAAGACATGCCCTTGAAGGGATTCCATCGGTTCGGGATAAAATCCGGGATATCGAAAAACGGCTAAAAGGGATGGGGCGGGTTTTGGTACGTTATTCAGGAACGGAGTCCGTGGTGCGGGTGATGATGGAAGGGGAACAGGAAGAGAGTATTCGTCAGATGGCGGAGGAGTTAGCGGAGGAGGTTCAAAAGTCTTTGGGTTAGGAAGATTTGTCATAGACAGAGAATGTCTTTTTATGCTAGGTTTTTTAGGTGTTTGGAAAGCATTACATATACGTTTTTTATTTTCTGTTTGTCCTATCCATTGGAATTCAACCGTGGTGGCCGGGCTCAATACAGGGTGCAGATGACCCTTTTCTAGGGGTCTCTCAAACACCTCATAATCTTTCTCTTTCTTCATCCATGAACCCTTGTTTGGCCTGCCACATTGAGGGTCCACCCAATCAGGTTAAAGAGAAAAGAAAAGTTGAGGATGGGGGAAATCCCCTTTGGGTAAAGAACAATTTTTCTCATTTCACCCCTTTTTCAACGAAAATCAGCCTTTCCCCTGAAAAAATAGAGAAGCGTCCCAATGGGGCCTCTTTTGATTGCCTATCCTGCCATGATGGGGTGGTGGCTATGGATGCCCACAAAATGGGAATTCGGGAAGAGGGTGCATCTGATTTAAACTGGCTTCTGGGCGGTTTTTTTGAACCCATTGGTGGAACCGGAGACCGGGAATTTCAATTTTTAGATCATCCCGTTTCCATTTCCTATCCCAGAAACAGTGATGGTCAGTTTGTCGGAACGGAAACAACCGTAACACAGCTTCGGTATTGGTCCATTCCAAACCGTACTTCAAATGGAATTGACCTTCCAACCGGGCCGCGTTCAAAATACCTGGTGGTCACACCGGAGAGAGAAAATTCCAGCTCCATGCTGGTTCGGACTACTGCGGGCCTAGTGGAGTGTGACAGTTGCCATAATCCACACAACAACGACAAATCCGCTTTTTTAAGAGAGTCCGGGCATACCCTGTGTCTCATCTGCCATAACCGGTAGACGTTCCGGGGTGATCCATTTCTATCCTTATTGGGTGAACCATGATATGGAAAGGGTCCTTCCTTCTTCCATGGGGTGTTGCTTTTCTAATTGGGATCCTCATTGGAAATCTCATTGAATATTTTCCCCTCTCCGGTTTGATTTTTCTCTCCTTTGGATTTTTATTTTTTTTTTTGGACAACCTACAAATCCACTGATCAAGAAAAATTAAATTTCGATTCACTTGGTAAAAAGATCGGAACTGTTTCTTGGTCATTCTTTCTGGTACTTCTCCTCGGCCTTTTTTATTTCCAATGGGATATCCAACGGATCGAGGCGGTTTCAGACCGTCTCCCTTCCGAAAAAGGAAAAGTCCTTCTGACCGGATGGGTTTCAAGTCCGGTACGGCATTTGGAAGGGCGTTTAAGTTTTCTCCTTCAAGGGGAATATTTCCAGACACCTAATGAAGAGGTAAGAATCCCCGGAAAAATAAAATTTTCCATCTATGATCCCGAAACGAAAATCCTTTATGGAGACCATATTCAAGTCGTTACCCGTCTTAAAAAACCAAAAGGGTTTATCAACCCGAGGGGTTTTGATTACGGGTTGTACCAAAAGCGGCACGGTGTCATAGCAACCGCATCGGTTTTCAAAGGACAAGAGATCCAAAAGATTGGAAATGAGGGAAATCCTTTTTTGCGAACAATGGCGATCTTAAGGGAAAAAGTTCGAGAATCCGCCATATCGTCCTTGGAGGGTTCTGATTCGGGCATTTTTCTGGCCATGATCCTTGGAGAAAGAGGAGGATTAAACCAAGAAATCAGAGAGCGTTTTATGGCTTCGGGCACCACCCATATTCTCTCCATATCGGGGTCTCACCTGGGTTTTGTGGCGCTGGTCTCTTTTTTTATTTTCCGGTGGGCTCTTCTGCGTCTTCCCGCATCTTTTATTCTTCGAATGGGGGTTTTTTTAATTCCCACTCAATGGGCTGCCCTTTTGACCATCCTTCCCGTTACTTTTTATGCATTTTTGGCAGGGGGAGAAGTGGCCACCCTGCGTGCCCTTTTGATGATCCTCATCAGTATGGTGGCCATTTGCATACAAAGGGCGGATCGCCTTTTCAATGCTTTTGCCATTGCCATATTAGCCATTCTAATTTGGGACCCACAGGCCCTTTTTGATATTTCGTTTCAGCTTTCCTATCTTTCCGTTTTCATCATATTGATTGCCCTGGATCAGCCTTCCGCTGAACCCGAAGAATTGGAAGAGGAAGTTCTCAAAGGGGTGAAAAGTCGAATCAAACAGGTTTTGGATTGGGCCAAAAAAGGAATGGTTCTTTCCTTTTTAATTACCATCGGTACCGCACCTTTGGTTTTATACTATTTTAATCAATTTCCTTGGGTGGGTATTTTTTCAAATCTTATTATCGGGCCTTTCGCAGGCCTTGTAATTGTTCCATTGGGTTTATTATCCTGTGTGTTGGCCCTTGTAATGGACTCAACCCTTCTTCCCCTTGCGGGCCTCAATCAATTTTTCCTTTCTCTTTTTTATGAATTGGTAACCCTATTTTCCTCGGTACCCGGAGGAAAAATTTTTCTTCCTTCACCGCCCATTTCAATCATATTCTTTTACTTTGTTTTCTTTCTTGCAGCGATTTATTGGCAGGGGAGGTGGATGAAACAAACCATTGCCGTTTGCTTTGCTTCTTTATTGGTATGGGTCTGGCTTGGAAGTGCCTTCACCTTTCCGGCCAACGGGGAGTTACAGATTACCTTTCTTGATGTGGGCCAGGGGGATGGGGCTGTGATCCGTTTTCCCCATGGAGAGACCATGGTGGTGGATGGGGGAGCTGCCAGAGGGGATTTTGATATCGGCCGCTTGGTGGTTGCGCCTTATCTATGGAATAGTGGAATTCGACATCTTAATTATGTGGTGGTGAGTCACCCTCAATCCGACCATGAAGGAGGAATTCCCTTCCTACTGAATCAATTCTCGATCGGAGAGGTTTGGGGAAATGGTTATCAAAGAGACCTCCCTTTTCATGAAAATTTTGAAAAGGTGATTGAGGAAAAAAACCTTTCCTATCATATCGTTTCCCGCGGAAAAAAACTCACAATGGCCGAGGAGACCTTTATCTCCCTTCTCAATCCTTCCAATGTGGTTCCCGTTTCAAATATCCCTTCCAATAGCCGGATGAATAATAACCGGTCGGTGGTTGTTCGGATTCAGCATGGGAAACATTCTTTTCTTTTCACCGGAGATATTGAAAAGGAAGGGGAGAGGGATTTAGTGAGATCAGGGAGATCATTAAAAACAACGGTTCTAAAAGTTCCCCATCACGGAAGCAAAGGCTCCGTTGATCCTGATTTTTTAAATCAGGTTTGCCCACAGGTGGCGGTCATCTCCGTGGGCGGAAGAAATCCCTATGGTCACCCCGCGCCTCCAACCCTCAAAGCCTATGATTCTCTCTTATCCAGAATCTACCGGACCGATCAGGATGGCGGGGTGATGGTCAAAAGCGACGGGGAAAATCTTCGGATTACACGAGCGGTGGATCTTTTGTTGGAACCTGTAAAATTGGAAAAGGGAATTATTAAAAGGGAATTTGAAAACTGGAGAAGGGTTTTTTTGTAGGGATTTTTACAATATAATAAAAATCTTAAAAGGAGTCACTGGGAACAAAGTAAAACGATATCATTATCTTCCAAATTAAGACCCCATTTTAAAAAAAAAGCGAATCAAAACGATATTTGATCCGTTCACACCCGTTATTCCCAAGTTCGATTTTGAGTAAATTTCAACCTTTTTATAAGTGCCTGATTTTCTGTCTGATATGGCTGCTAGCCCTCAAACTACAATGAGTTATAACGATTTATCAAGTCTGGCTATTCCTGCCGGTTCCCGGTGATTCCGCTGGGGTTGGCTACAATTTGGCTATAGTGGAAAATGGCAGGTTTTCTTCCAAGGAAGAATAATTTTTTTCGGATAAAAGGCGAGTCTAATTCAAAATGACACATCTCTTGCCTAGGGTCCCAAACAACCTACCCTAAAATGATTCCAAAAATTGTGCCCTGACATGCGTATATCTTCTATCCTAGTATCCCTCTTGCCTCTTTCAAAGTAATCATCAGGGTCATTGGATCCACCGGAGACGTTGCAAAACCCCATTTCTCGGAAAACTGGCGGGCATCCTCTGAAATCGCGTGAACTAGTAAAACCCGAATGCCTGCGATCTCGGAGGCCTGTAGTGTTCGTAGAACTGCATCCCGCAATAGACCTTGCCCGATACCCCGGCCCTGGTACGCTTGATCAACCGCAAGCCGGCCAAGAATCATGACGGGCACAGGGTCCGGCATATTTCGCCGAATTTTTCCTGTCGTCATCTCTTGTGCCACCGCACCATTAGCAAGTGCATAGTATCCAACAACACGGGTCCCGATACACACAACATAAGTCCGCGACCCTCCGGTTTCCTCATTAGCCAGTGCCCTGCGCCGAAGCCAATCATCAAGCTCCTCAACGCCACAATCAAACTTCGAAATCTTGTGTTTCGGCGTCAATCGCTCCGGTTCACTGATTTTCTCCGCAGTTCTGGTCATTTCTCCCAGGGAGCCTTTGATGCCAGAAGACGCCTCAACTGGACATTTTTGCCGACCGGCTTGTCTAGTTCCTCACTAAATTTTTTAAAGGTTTTCTCATCCAAAACGAAATATTTTCGGTCCATTAGCACCTTACCTGCCTCTCTGCACGCCGCCTCAAGCATAAAATCAGACCTGTTTTTCCCCACCGTTTCTGCGGCGTGGTCTATAAGCGTACGCTGCTTCCGACTTGCACGCAGGTTTATCGTAATATTTCGCTTTCCGCGTTCCTCGATTCTTGTACTTCTCATATGATCCTCCCAATTGTGTATACAATATATATACAGTAGTGTGTATACAAAGTCAACACAGTCTTTTAATCACAATATATAGTTACCCAAAAACCTCACGCATGTGGCTGATAAAAGTTACCGGGGTGGGGTCCAGTGTCGGAGCAAGATAAGGGATTGAATTATTTATTGGCTCATCGTGGAAGTGAGTGGGTAAATTTTGTCATTACCCGCCTGTCCGGCGGGCACTTGCAGGCAGGGGAAAGCGGAAATCCAGGCCCTTCCCGTCATTCCCGCGAAAGCGGGAATCCAGAAGATGTTGATTTTAAGGA
>DASWJH010000019.1 GCA_036397255.1 Nitrospiria bacterium | reverse complement strand
GCACACACCGTTTTTCAATGGGTATCGACCGCAGTTTTATTTTCGAACGACAGATGTGACGGGGGTGGCGAAGTTAGCGGAGGGAGTGGAGATGGTGATGCCGGGGGATAATGTGAGTTTGGAGGTAGAGTTGATTACTCCTATCGCGATGGCAAAGGAATTGCGATTTGCGATACGGGAAGGTGGAAGAACCGTGGGGGCAGGAGTTATTACCGAGGTCCTGGATTAGGGTCTGAAAGGGAAAGACGGTGTCATTCCCGATAAAAAAAACGGATAGGGGAAAAGGGTGGATCAAAACCAAAAAATTCGGATAAGACTCAAGGGATATGATTTTAGAGTTTTGGACCAATCGGTTCTTGAAATAGTGGATACCGTTCGAAGGACTGGGGCCAAAGTGGCCGGACCTATTCCTTTGCCTACAAGAATTAACCGTTATACGGTATTAAGGTCTCCTCACGTAGATAAAAAATCCCGTGAACAGTTTGAAATCAGAACCCATAAAAGGCTTCTTGATATACTTGACCCTACACCTGAAACAGTGGATGCATTGATGAAGCTAAATCTTTCTGCCGGTGTGGATGTAGAAATAAAACTCTGATTTATTTTATGATCTTCGTATGGATGGAGAAGGATTGAAAGGTTTGCGATGATTCAAGGATTAATGGGTGAGAAAATTGGAATGACTCAAATTTACCTGGAGGATGGAAGCATTGTCCCTGTAACGGTTATTGAAGCGGGGCCTTGCCAAGTGGTCCAAAAAAAAGGCCAAGAACCAGATGGGTATCAAGCCTTTCAGCTTTCTTTTAAACCCAAAAAAGAGAAAAATACCTCAAAAGGCATGTTAGGGCATTTTAAGAAAGCAGGGGTTTCCCCCGCCCGTTTTTTAAAGGAATTCCAAGGGGATGAATCAGAGACTCAAGTGGGCCAGGAAATTCGAGTGGATATTTTTAAAAAAGGCGAGTTAGTGGATGTTACTGGTATATCAAGAGGGAAGGGCTTTGCGGGAGCCATGAAGCGTCATCATTTTGCGGGAGGTCCCGCCACCCATGGTTCCATGTTTCACCGGGAACCGGGTTCTATCGGGGCAAGCTCTTTCCCTTCTCGGGTGATGAAAAACAAACGTTTGCCGGGTCAAATGGGGAATGTTCAGAGAACAATAGAAAAGCTTGAAATTATTCAAGTTCAGCCTGATGAGAATATTTTAATGATCAAGGGAGCGGTTCCTGGAAGTCCAGGCACTCTTTTAGTAATCAAACGCTCCAAAAAAGTTTCTTAATTATTTTAAAGAATGTCAATGGCATCTATCGATGTGATTAATCAAAAAGGTGAAAAGTTAGGGGAAGTCCCCGTGGATGATCGGTTTCTGCATTTTGAGGGAAATCAATCGGTCGTTCATGAAGCCGTGGTAATGCAGCTTGCCAGTAAAAGACAAGGAACCTCATCTACCAAAACCAAGGGGTTGGTCAGCGGTGGGGGAAAGAAACCCTGGCGCCAGAAGGGGACTGGGCGAGCCCGAGCCGGATCTTCTCGATCCCCGATTTGGAAAGGGGGAGGTACTGTTTTTGGTCCCCAACCGCGAAATTACATGACCTCCTTTCCAAAGAAAAAGATGCGACTGGCCCTTGCTTCCAGCCTAGGATCCAAAATTGTTGATGGAAAAGTGACTGTAATGGATAGTTTTGATCTCCCGGAACCAAAAACCAAACTATTGGTTCAACTTTTAAAGCAGTTAGGGTTAACAGGGAAAGTGCTAATGGTCACTAGTGGAAGGAAAAACCAACTGGAAAAAGCCTCGGCAAATTTAGGGAATGTTTTGGTTATGACGGTGAACGAATTAAATGTTTATGATTTAGTTGGGTCTGATCATCTTGTGGTTTTAAAGGAGGATTTTGAAGTGTTAGCAGGGGCCTGGATATGAAAAAAGACGATATTTATGGTGTAATCCTTCGCCCTTTAATCACGGAAAAGGGAACAGGGCAAAAGGAAAAAGAAAATAAAATTTCATTTATTGTGCACCCCAAGGCTAATAAAGTTCAAATTAGGAAGGCTGTTGAAAAACTCCTTGAGGTGAAGGTCCAGAAAGTTAATGTGATGAACAGATCCGGAAAGAAAAAGCGCCTTGGACGATTTGAAGGGGAACGGGCAGATTCGAAGAAGGCGATTGTTTCCCTAAGGAAAGGCGAAAAACTTGAACTTTTTGAAGGAGTTTAAAAGGATTTAGGATGGGAATTAAACAATATAAACCCACTTCGCCTGGTCGTCGTAACCAGTCCGTTTCGGGTTTTGAGGAAATCACCAAAACCGAGCCTGAGAAATCTTTGGTTTTTCCTTTAACCTCTTCGGGGGGGAGAAACCAAAGGGGAAAAATAACCCTCCGCCATCGAGGTGGGGGGCATAAAAGGGCTTACCGTTTGATTGATTTTAAAAGGGACAAATTGGGTGTTTCGGGGCGGGTAGCCGCCATTGAATATGATCCTAATCGAACCGCCCGTTTGGCTTTGATTCATTACCATGATGGAGAAAAACGGTATATTTTGGCGCCGGAAGGACTTAAGGTAAATGATTCAATCATGTCCGGTAATAATGCCGAATTGAAAACAGGAAACGCCCTTCCATTAGCCTTTATCCCTCTCGGAACGCTCATTCACAACATTGAATTGAAGCCTGGAAAGGGTGGGCAATTGGTCAGAAGTGCTGGGGGGTCTGCCCAGCTCATGGCTAAAGAGGGGGCCTATGTTCAGGTTAGACTGGGTTCAGGCGAAGTACGCTTGGTAGAGGCAAATTGCATGGCCACTGTCGGTCAAGTCGGAAATATTGACCATGAAAACTTAACCCTTGGAAAGGCGGGTCGTAAGCGTTGGCTCGGAAAAAGGCCCAAAGTCCGGGGGGTCGCAATGAATCCGGTTGATCATCCTCATGGAGGAGGAGAGGGAAAGGCAGGGCAAGGAAACCCTCATCCTGTTTCTCCCTGGGGAATGCATACCAAAGGACTTAAAACACGAAAGAATAAGAGGACAAAGCGGTTTATTATTAAACGGCGCAAGGGATAAGGCCGAAATGAAGGAGAAGATCAGTGCCTAGGTCAGTTAAAAAAGGACCCTTTGTAGATGAAAAGTTGTTAAAGAAAATTGAAAGGCTCAATCAGGATAATGATAGAAAAGTTTTTAAAACTTGGTCACGAAGATCTACCATCATTCCTGATATGATAGGGCACACCCTTGCAGTTCATAATGGTAAAAAGTTTATTCCAGTTTATATAACCGAAAATATGGTGGGACATAAGTTAGGGGAATTTTCCCCTACTCGGTTTTTCAAGGGCCATGGATCCGCAAAAACGGAAAAAGCCACGGCTTTGAAATAAAGAGAGGTCCGTTCATGGGGATTGAGACTTTTTTTTATAACCGATTTAAAAGAAACATTCGGAGTCTTAAAGAAAATGGTTGATGCAAAAGCTGTCTTGCGATTTGTTCGAGTGACCCCGAGAAAGGCCCGTTTGGTGGTGGATTTGATTCGTGGAAAAGGGGTTGATGAAGCATTAACCATTCTTCGGTTTGTACCAAACCATGCCTCTGGATTGGTGGAAAAGTTGCTCCGTTCTGCCGTGGCTAACGCGGAGCAGAAAAAAGTTGGGGATGTGGATGATTTATGGGTCAGTAAGGCTTTCGTGGATCAAGGGACCACTCTTAAACGAATTCGCCCCAGATCTATGGGACGAGCCAATTCCATATTTAAAAGAACCAGCCATATCACCCTGGTTGTATCCCCGAAATCTAAAATGAAAGATAGCGTTTCTCGTGGAAGGTAACCTGGTGATGTTGAACCAGGTTTTTTGATGGAGGGAATCTTTTGGGACAGAAAGTACATCCAATAGGCTATCGCCTAGGTTATATTAAAACATGGAATTCTCGCTGGTATGCACAGCGGGATTATGCGACTCTGCTTCATGAGGATTTAAATATTCGTCGAATTGTCAAAGAGAAGTTGTACCATGCCAGCGTTTCCAAAATTGAAATTGAGCGATCGGGAAAACAAGTCAAGGTTGATATTTTTTCCGCACGACCTGGGATTATTATTGGAAGAAAAGGGGTTGAGGTGGATAAATTGAAAAATGAATTGGAGGCGCTGACCCAAAAACAAATTTTTATCAATATTAAAGAGATAAAAAAACCTGAATTGGATGCCCAATTGGTAGCCGAAAATATTGCCCTCCAGCTTGAAAAGCGTGTTACCTTTCGAAGAGCAATGAAACGGAGTGTTGCCTCAACGCTTCGGTTTGGTGCTCAGGGTATAAAAGTAAATTGTTCGGGAAGATTAGCGGGTTCAGAAATTGCTAGAACCGAATGGTATCGTGAAGGGAGAGTCCCTTTACACACATTACGGGCTGATATCGATTACGGATTTGCCGAGGCCCGAACCACCTATGGTCAGATTGGGGTGAAGGTTTGGATCTATAAAGGGGAAATTCTTCCCCCGGGAAAAGGTGGCGAAATTGAAGAGAGGCGCTGATGCTCAGTCCTAAAAAGGTTAAATATCGAAAACGCCAAAAAGGCCGAATGAAGGGGTTGAGCCAAAGAGGGTCAGAATTGAGTTTTGGCGAATTCGGTTTGAAAGCTCTGGAGCCGGCATGGATTACCAGCCGCCAGATAGAAGCTGCCCGAATTGCCATGACCCGTTTCGTTAAAAGAGGGGGCAAAATATGGATTCGGATTTTCCCGGATAAACCAATTACGCGAAAAGCCGCGGAAACCCGTATGGGGAAAGGAAAAGGAAATCCCGAACATTGGGTGGCCGTGGTGAAACCGGGAAGAATACTATATGAAATGGATGGGGTAACCGAACAAGTAGCAGAAGAAGCCTTTAAATTGGCGGCCTACAAGCTTCCTATTTCAACCAGATTTATGAAACGGGGGGGGCGCTAATGGAGATGAAGGAATTGAAAGATCTCAGTCAGGAGGAATTGCTTGTTAAAGAACAGGGTTTAAAGAAAGAACTTTTCAATCTTAAATTTCAACTGACTGCAGGCCGAATTGAAAGTACCGCCCGAATCAGACAAGTCAGGCGGGATATTGCTCGGGTTAAGACCACCTGGCGAATTAGAGATGTTATGAAGCCTTCAGAATCCGAAGGGGAAAAATAAAAAAATATTTAATGGGAGAAGAACCGTGCGGCGAAGTTTAATCGGAGATGTTGTTAGTGATAAAATGGAAAAAACGATTGTTTTAAAAATTTCTCGCCGAATTCAGCATTCGATATTTAAAAGGGTTGTAAAGCGAATGACCAAGCTAAAAGCCCACGATGAAAAAAACGAATGCAAGGTGGGTGATCGGGTTCTGGTAATGGAGAGCAGGCCCTTGAGCAAAGATAAAAATTGGAAAGTAATTAAAGTTTTGGAAAAAGCAAAAACCCTTGAAGATTAAGGGTATTCCATGGGCCACGGAAAGCGAAACACAGTGGTTGTTAAATTGGAAGCTGGAACGTGTGACAAAAAGGGACCTTTCGGGGTGTAGGCATTTAAATGATTCAAGTTCAATCCGTGTTGGATGTTGCCGATAATTCGGGGGCGAAAAAAGTTCTCTGTTTTCATATAATGGGTGGCGGAAAAAGGCGTTATGCCTCTTTGGGTGATGTAATTGTGGTGGCCATCAAAGAAGCGATTCCTCATGGGAATGTAAAAAAAGGGGAGGTTGCGAAAGCGGTGATTGTCCGAACCACAAAGGAAGTTCGAAGAGGAGATGGATCTTATATTAAATTTGACCGGAATGCCGCTGTATTAATCAATGCCGAGGGAGAGCCCATTGGAACCCGAATTTTTGGCCCGGTCGCTCGAGAACTCCGGTGGAAAAAATTTATGAAAATCGTATCGTTGGCCCCAGAGGTTTTGTGAAAAAAGATTTTATAAAGAAAGTGAAAAGGGTGTAAAGAAAAAATGGATGGAAAAACAATTTCCAGAACCGGAATTCGAAAAGGGGATATGGTTCGGGTGATAACCGGGCGAGATCGGGGAAAAAACGGAAAGGTGTTGCAGGTTTTGGCCAAAAAGCAAAGGGTGGTTGTTGAAAAATTAAATATCATAAAACGTCATACCCGACCCCAACAAAAAAACCGTCAAGGCGGAATCGTGGAACGGGAGGGACCCATTCAAATTTCCAATGTGATGCTGTTATGTCCTCAATGTAATAAATCAACACGGTTTTCTGTGAAAATTCTCACCGATGGAAAGAAGCTTCGCTGTTGCCGGAAATGCGGTGAGGTTTTGGATAAAGGATGATTTTGTGAAAGGTCAACGAACCACTCCAAAAAGCAAAAAAACATCAAATGGCGAAAAACCCCGGGTAAAAATCAAGTATGATCAGGAGGTGATTCCCCTTTTGATGAAAGAGTTTGGGTATAAAAATAAACTCCAAGTTCCCCGTATGGAAAAAATTATCGTAAATATTGGAATGGGGGAAGCTATTCAGAATATTAAGTTTTTAGATAGTGCAGTTAAAGAATTAGGCCAAATTACAGGCCAACGACCCATTGTGACCAAGGCCAGAAAATCAATTGCAGGGTTTAAGTTGAGGAGTGGAATGCCCATTGGATGTAAAGTGACTTTACGTGGGCAAAGACTTTATGAGTTTTTTGATCGTCTTACCCATGTGGCATTACCCCGAATCCGGGATTTTCGAGGCGTTTCTGAAAAGGCTTTTGATGGAAGAGGGAATTTTACCCTTGGAATCAAGGAGCAGCTCATTTTTCCAGAAATTAAATATGATGAAATTGCAATGACTCACGGTATGGATATTACCATTGTGACCACTGCAAAAAGTGATCATGAAGCAAGAGCTTTATTGAAAAATTTAGGGATTCCTTTTAGAAATCGATAGAGGAGAACAGTGGCAAAAACATCATTAATCGTAAAGTCCAACCGGGTTCCCAAATTTAAGGTCCGGCAATATAACCGGTGTAAGGTATGTGGTCGCCCGAGGGGTTATTTGCGAAAATTTGCAATGTGCCGAATCTGCTTTAGGAGTTTAAGTCTTAAAGGAGAAATTCCAGGTGTCATTAAGGCAAGTTGGTAATAGTGGGAGGGTTTGCTTTGTGGGGGAAATGCTATGTCAATGACTGATCCCATTGCGGATATGTTGACGAGGATTCGAAATGCCAACCTTCGTCGGCATGAGGCAGTGGATATTCCTTTTTCAAAATTAAAATTTGGACTTGCAAAAATCCTTGAAAAAGAAGGATATGTTCGAGGGGTGAAAAAAACTCAGAAAAGTGGTTTTGAAAATATACAAATACAATTAAAATATATCGGCCAAGAACAGCAACAGGTCATCAGTGGTTTAAGACGGGTGAGCCGCCCTGGACTTCGACATTACGTTGGGAAGGAACAAATCCCCTGGGTAAGGCGAGGGGTGGGTGTTGCGGTTCTCTCTACTTCAAAAGGGTTGTTGACTGATAAAGATTCTCGTAAATCGCAAATAGGGGGTGAGGTGCTTTGCCATATTTGGTAGAGGACTGATTTATTCGTTATGTCAAAGGTAGGACGAAAACCAATTGATATTCCCAAGGGAGTAGAATTCAAGATTTCCCCCGAGAAAGTTGTTGTGAAGGGGCCAAAAGGAGAGCTCTTTTTTAAAGTCGACCCACGGATAAAGGTCGAACTAAAGGAGCAAAGGGCCCTTGTCCTCCAAAAAGGTAACGACCGAGAGGGGAGGGCTTTTCATGGGTTGGTGCGATCCCAATTGGCCAATATGGTTCTCGGAGTCACCGAAGGGTATGAAAAAATATTAGAAATTAATGGGGTGGGTTACAAAGCTCAGGTTCAGGGGGGAAAATTAGTGTTAAACCTTGGGTTTTCCCATCCGGTGGAGTTTGATATTCCCAAGGGAGTGGAAGCCAAGGTCGAAAAGCAAACCACCATTAAACTTAAAGGGATTGATAAGCAAGAGGTTGGACAAATAGCAGCCAATATCCGGGGTTTAAGGCCTCCAGAACCCTATAAGGGGAAGGGGATCCGGTATTCCGGTGAACAGGTTCGGACCAAAGAGGGAAAAAAGGCGGGTAAATAAAGCGCTCAAGTGAGGTGAGGCCAGGGATGAAGGAAAAGGAAATTTCCAGAAATAAACGGCGAAGACGGGTAAGGAAGAAAATCATGGGAACCCATGAAAGGCCCAGATTGTCTGTTTTTAGAAGTAATCGCCATATGTATTCCCAGCTCATTGACGATATTAAAGGATGTACTTTGATCAGTGTGTCCACCATGGAAAAAAGTTTGAGGGAAGATCTTAAGAGTTTTTCCCCAATAGAAACGGCCAAAAAAGTGGGAAAGCTTTTAGCAGAAAGGGCTCTAACCCTGAAATTTCAAAAAGTGGTTTTTGACCGTGGGGGCAATTTATTTCATGGACGGGTTAAAGCGGTAGCGGAAGGGGCACGAGAAGGAGGTCTGGTTTTTTAATGTTTTCCAAAACTAAAATTTATATCGCCAAAAGTTTGATTTGCAATAGGAGGGATTTTGGAACGAATTAATCCAGAAGGGTTAACCCTAAAAGATAAAGTGGTCTTTATCAATCGTGTGGCTAAGGTGGTAAAAGGGGGAAGGAGATTTAGCTTTAGTGCCCTCGTTGTTGTGGGGGATGGCCATGGGTGTGTTGGGTCGGGAATTGGAAAAGCCAATGAAGTTCCAGAGGCGATTAAAAAAGCCATTGAACATGCCAAAAAAAACCTTGTTCGGATTGCACTAACAGAATCAAGTATTCCCTATGAAACCATGGGACATTTTGGGGCAGAAAATGTTCTTCTTAAGCCCGCTGCCCCAGGAACTGGAATCATTGCCGGTGGCCCGGTTCGTGCCGTGATGGAAGTTGTCGGGATTCAAAATATTTTGAGTAAATCCTTGGGAAGTGGCAATCCCTTTAATGTAGTTCGCGCCACTTTAACGGGCTTAAGGGGGTTAAGGAGTCGGGAAGATGTACTGAGGATGCGGGAAATGAGTTATTCGGAAGGGGAAGACGGGAGGAAAAAGGAATGAAAAAAGAGAGTCTTTCGATTACCTTAGAGCGAAGTGGAATCGGCCGGCCCAAGGCACAGCAGGAAATATTAAAAGGTTTGGGTTTGAGAAAGCTTCATAAGACCGTAGTGCGACCTGATTCCCCCGAAATTCGGGGAATGGTTAAAAAAGTGGTTCATTTGGTAACGGTTCAAAAAGGAAAATAATTTAAATACAAGGATTAACGAAGGAAGAGGACCAAAAAAAAATGAAATTAAATTCCCTCAAAACTTCAAGGGGGGCGAAGAAGAAGCCCAAAAGGCGTGTTGGCCGGGGGCCAGGTTCGGGTTCTGGGAAAACCGCATCAAAAGGACATAAAGGGCAGAAGGCCCGCTCGGGTGGAGTGAAGGGTCCTGGTTTTGAAGGGGGCCAAATGCCCCTCAGCCGGAGATTACCTAAAAGGGGGTTTGTCAATATTTTTAAAAAGAAATTCCAGATTATCAATTTGGAACAATTGAATGGGTTCCAAAAAAACACAGTTGTAAATATTGGACTTCTTAAAGAAAAAGGGTTGGTAAGTAAAGCGAGAAGCCCTATAAAGATTTTATCTGAGGGTGAATTAAAGGTTCCTTTGACGATTCAAGCCAATGCTTTTAGCGAAAAGGCAAAAGAGAAAATTATATCGGTAGGTGGCAAGGCAGAGGTGATTTAGGTTGTTAGAAAGGTTTATAACAAGCATCCAGAATATTTTTAAAATTCCGGAGCTTAAGACTAGAATCCTTTTCACAATTGCCATGTTGGCCGTCTATCGGATTGGCGCGCATGTCCCAACTCCAGGAATTAATAATGATGCGCTAAGCGATTTTTTAAAAAGCCAAGGGGGAGCGCTCCTTGGTTTTTTAGATATTTTTTCGGGGGGGGCTCTTTCCCGATTAACTGTTTTTGCATTGGGAATCATGCCTTATATCAGTGCTTCGATTATCCTTCAGCTTTTAACTGTGGTGATTCCCACATTGGGAAAATTAGCCAAGGAGGGTGAGAGGGGACGAAAAAAAATTATTCAATATACGCGGTTTAGCACCATTGGCATTAGTTTGATTCAGGGAATCGGGATTGGTTTTGGGCTGGAAGGAATGCAAAATGGTGCCTTTGTCCAGGAACCGGGTTGGCCCTTCCGTTTGATGACAATGATTACCTTGACCGCTGGAACCGCTTTTATTATGTGGTTGGGAGAGCAAATAACAGAACGTGGAATTGGAAACGGTATTTCCTTAATCATTTTTGCAGGGATTGTGGCCGCTCTTCCAGCGGCTCTGATCAATACCTATAAAAAATATGAAATTGGTGAGCTATCTCTGCTTTTCATCATTATTTTGGCCATTATGATGGTTATTGTAGTAGCGGCGATCGTATTTTTGGAAAGTGCACGCCGCCGGGTTCCCGTCCAATATGCGAAACGAGTTGTGGGGAGAAAAGTGTATGGAGGCCAAAATACCCATATCCCTTTAAAAATTAACACAGCAGGGGTTATTCCACCTATTTTTGCTTCCTCCATAATTGCCTTTCCTGCGACTATTGCAGGGTTTACCCCTATTCCATGGGTTCAAGCTATAGGAAATAGCCTTGCACCGGGGTCTATTTTTTATACGACTCTCTATGTGAGTTTAATTGTATTTTTCTGTTTTTTCTATACCGCGGTTGTTTTAAATCCCGTTGATATGGCTGATAATATGAAGAAATATGGTGGCTTTATTCCGGGGATTCGCCCCGGCCAAAGGACCTCTGATTATATTTATCGGGTTTTGACCCGGATTACATTTGCTGGGTCCATTTATCTAGCAATTGTCTGTGTCATCCCGGAGATTTTGATCTATAAAATGGGGGTTCCGTTCTTTTTTGGAGGAACATCCCTGCTTATTGTAGTTGGGGTGGGACTAGATACCGCGCAACAAATTGAATCTCATATGCTGACTCGAAATTATGAGGGTTTTATGAAAAAAGGAAAAATAAAAGGAAGAAGTGGTTAGGGATTTTTCTATGATCGGAATATTATGCTGAGAAAGAAAACCAACGCAATTTTAGGGGAGGGTTTAGCTTCGGTAGACCTAATTGGGGTTTGTTTGAGTTTTCCTAAAGGAGGTTTGATTTGAGGTTGGTTTTGTTGGGACCTCCTGGAATTGGAAAAGGGACCCAAGCTCAGAATCTATCAGAACATTTTGGAGTTTTGAAAATTTCAACCGGAGATATTTTAAGGGAAGCGGTTAGGGAGAAAACCCCGTTAGGGAAAGAAGCCAAGTCCTATATGGAACGGGGGGCTCTGGTTCCGGATGAGGTGGTTATTGGAATAATCCGGGACCGCTTAAAAAAGCCTGATAGCCAAAAGGGCTTCCTTTTAGATGGTTTCCCGAGGACAGTTCCTCAAGCAGAGGCATTGTCCAAAATGTTGTTGGGGTTTGGATGGGGGTTGGATCGGGTGGTTCATTTTGTTTTAGATGAAGAGATTTTAATCCAACGACTTTCGGGCCGTAGATCCTGTTCAACCTGTACTGCGGTATACCACACAAAATATAATCCCCCCAAGGAAGAAAATCGTTGCGATCTTTGCGGGGGGCCATTGATTCATCGGGAAGATGATCATCCCGAAACCATACAGAAACGATTGCAGGTGTATAAAACCCAAACCCAACCGTTGGTTCATTTTTATCAGAAGCTTGGCCTTTTAACTGAAATTGAAAGCTCCGGAGATATCCCGACGGTTTTCCAAAATGTTTTGGGGTTTCTATCAAAGAAAAAAGTATGATCATTCTGAAATCGGGTGACGAGATTGAAAAGATGACTTCTGCATCAAAAATAGTTGCAGAGGTTCTGCTTACCCTTAAGGAAATGGTAGCCCCCGGTGTGACCACCCTAGATCTGGATAGGGTGGCCGAAGAGAAAATTAAAAATTTAGGAGGTACACCAGCCTTTAAGGGTTACCGTGGTTTTCCTTCTACGCTCTGTGTCTCGGTCAATGATCAAGTGGTTCATGGGATTCCATCGAGACGTGTATTAAAAGACGGTGATATTATTGGATTAGACTTGGGGGCCATTTGGGAGGGATATTTTGGTGATTCAGCCATGACCCTTCCGGTAGGCGGGGTCAATCAGGAGGTTCAGCGGTTAATGGATGTTACCCGTCAATCTCTTTACGAAGGGATCCAGCAAATTCGCAATGAGGGAAGGCTTTCGGATGTTTCCCATGCAATACAAACCTGTGTGGAAAAATCTGGTTTTTCCGTGGTGAGGGATTTTGTTGGCCATGGGATTGGAAGAAGCCTTCATGAGGAACCCCAGGTTCCTAATTTTGGAAAACCAGATTCCGGACCTCGGTTAAAAATCGGAATGGTGTTAGCTGTAGAACCCATGGTGAATGCAGGGACTTATCATGTTAAGGTTTTGGAAGACCAATGGACTGTGGTCACCGAAGATGGAAGTTTGTCTGCCCATTTTGAGCATACCATTGCTTTGACGGAGTTTGGGGCCAAGATTTTAACAGAGATTTAGGATCGAGGGGGTATGTCCAAAGAAGATGTTGTTGAAGTGGAAGGAACAATCATGGAAACATTACCCAATGCGATGTTTCGGGTGGAATTGGAAAATGGGCATAGGGTGTTAGCCCACATTTCAGGAAAAATGAGAATGCATTTTATAAAAATTTTACCGGGAGATAAAGTAACAGTGGAGCTTTCTCCCTATGATTTAACACGGGGGAGAATTACCTACCGTTTTAAATAAACACTGACGTTTTTCTTTAAAAGGAAAAGGTGGTTTTAGGACAATGAAAGTTCGATCTTCAATGAAAACCATTTGTGCTAAATGTAAGATTATTAAAAGACGAGGGGTGTTGCGGGTGATTTGTATTAACCCGAAACATAAACAACGGCAAGGTTAGTTTCTTAATGAGGTTTCAATGGCTCGTATCGGTGGAATAGATCTTCCTAGAGATAAAAGGGTTGAGGTTGGATTGACGTATTTATTTGGAATTGGCCCGTCCTCATCCAAAAAAATAATAAAAAATGCCGGGGTTGATCCCAATACTCGGGTAAAGAATTTGAGTGAAGCTGAAGCAGTAAAACTCCGTGAAATCATTGAACGGGATTTTAAAATAGAGGGAGATCTTCGGCGAGAGATTTCCATGAGTATTAAACGTTTAATGGATATTGGGAGTTACCGGGGATTAAGGCATCGTCGGGGTCTTCCATTGAGAGGCCAAAGAACGAAAACCAATGCACGGACAAGAAAAGGGCCTCGTCGAGCAATTGGAGCAAAACCCAAAAAAACGTAAGGAATTTCTGATTTCCCCCTCTTTTTAAAGAAAGGGTTCATTCTAAATAAGAGGGATCAGGCAAAACAAAAAACTAAATAAATTTAGTAGGTTTTATCCTTGATCACAATTGGAGTTGCAAAACCATGGTAAATAAAAAAGGTACTAAGAAAAAAGAAAAAAAGAATGTTCAATCCGGTGTGGCTCATATACTGGCTTCCTTTAATAACACGATAATTAGCATTACAGATATGGCTGGAAATGTGGTGGTTTGGTCCAGTGCAGGCAATCAAGGGTTTAAAGGATCACGCAAAAGTACCCCCTTTGCCGCCCAGAAGGCTGGGGAAACTGCTGCAAAAAAGGCCATGGAAAATGGAATGAGGCAAGTGGATGTTTATGTTAAGGGGCCCGGGTCGGGGCGCGAATCCGCTATTAGGGCTCTTCAAGGGACCGGTTTGAAGGTTAATTTAATTAAAGATGTTACCCCGGTTCCTCATAACGGGTGCAGACCCCCCAAAAGGAGGAGGGTCTAAGCATGACCTTTAACTCTTTTTTGAGTAGGGCATTTAAACGGAAAAAATAAATTATATGGAATGGAGGTTTTAATTGGCAAGATACGTTGGACCCCTATGCCGGCTCTGCCGGAGGGAAGGGGCAAAGCTTTTTTTAAAAGGGGCGCGGTGTTTCACCGAGAAGTGTGGGATTGAACGTCGAGATCAACCCCCAGGGCAACATGGACAAGGACGCCAGAAGGTTTCGGAATACCAGAAGCAGCTCAGAGAAAAACAAAAGTTAAAGAGAATTTACGGATTGCTGGAGAGGCAATTTCGAGGGTATTTTCACCGTGCCGAGCGAATAAAGGGAATTACAGGAGATAATCTCCTCCAGTTATTAGAACGACGCCTGGATAGTGCAGTTTACCGAATCGGTTTTGCTTCCTCACGAGGAGAGGCTCGGGGTTTAATTAACCATGGGCATTTTTTGGTGAATGGGAAAAAAGTGGATATCCCTTCTTTTCTTTTAAAAGAGGGTGATCGGATTCAAGTAAAGGAGAAAAGTAAAAATTTGGAAAGAATAAAGGCTTCTTTGTTGGGGGTAGAAAATAGGGGAATTTCCCCATGGCTTGAACTTAATAAAACTGAATTTTCAGGCCTATTTTTAAATGTACCTTCCAAAGAAGAGATCGAGCTTCCGGTGAACGAACAATTGGTTGTTGAATTATATTCCCGATAAAGGTTTATTCTGCGTTTAAAAATTAAACCCTAAACTGATGGCCTTTAACCTTTCCTTATTAATGGGGGAAATGTATGATTATAAGAACAAAAGATTTTCAAATTCCTAAAAAACTCGATTTTGAAACCAGTGAAATAACGAATACTTATGGGAAGTTTTTTGCCGAGCCCTTTGAACGGGGTTTTGGGACCACCGTTGGAAATTCCCTTCGGAGGGTTCTTTTGTCATCCATTGCGGGGGCGGCAATAACTTCAATTAAAATTGAAGGGGTTCTTCATGAATTCTCAACCCTTCCGGGGGTAAAGGAAGATATTACTGATATCATTCTTAACCTAAAAAGTCTTAGGGTTAAACTACATTCAGACCGACCAAAGACAATCTATTTAAAGAAAAATGGACCCTGTGAGGTTAGAGCCAAAGATATCATTCATGATGCAGATGTAGAAATCTTAACACCTGATCTCCCTATTGCAACTTTAGACAAAGACAGCAGTTTAAACGTTGAAATGAATGTAAAAATTGGTCGGGGGTATGTTCCCGCTGAAAGGAACAAAGAGGAGGGCATGTCTATTGGAACCATTCCTGTGGATTCTATCTTTTCTCCTATAAAAAGAATCAACTTTTATGTTGAAAATGCGAGGGTCGGTCGTGTAACCGATTACGATAAACTCATCCTCGAAATTTGGACCGATGGCAGTGTAAGGCCCGATGATGCCCTTGCTTTTGCAGCAAAAATTTTAAAAGATCATCTCGCGTTGTTTATAAACTTTGAGGAAACTGCAGAACTCATTGAACCCAAACTGGATGATGTTAAAGAAAAATTTAATAAGAATCTCTTAAGAAGTGTAAATGAACTGGAACTTTCCGTCCGCGCAGCAAATTGCTTAAAGAATGCAAATATTAAAACCATTTCTGATCTGGTTAATCGTTCCGAGAATGAAATGTTAAAAACAAAAAATTTCGGCCGAAAGTCCCTAAATGAAATTAAAGAAATACTATCGGAAATGGGTTTGTCATTGGGAATGAAGCTTGAATCCGTCTCCAAGGGGGTGGATAATGAGAAAGAAGATGAACCCAGTGAATAAAAAATTAGAAAGGGAATGATTTCGTGAGACATCGGAAAGCAGGACGCCAATTAGGGCGGAATTCCTCCCACAGGAGGGCTCTCCTTAGGAGCCTTTTAACATCGTTTCTTGCTCATGAGAAAATTGAAACCACCGAAGCAAAAGCCAAAGAGTTCCGGCCATTAGCCGAGCGGATGATTACATTAGGAAAGCGGGGCGACTTGAACGCGAGGAGGTTGGTTTTGAAATATGTGAGTGACCGACAGGTAATTTCAAAACTTTTTAATGAAATTTCTCCAAGATTTTCTTCCCGAAATGGAGGATATACCCGAATCATTAAAACCAGGCAAAGGTTTGGAGACGCTGCCCGAATGGCGATTGTGGAGATGGTTGGCCAGAAAGAGGCAGAACCCCAAAAAAAGATTGGGAAAAAGGAAGGTACAAACTAAATTCCTGTTTAAATCTGTTGTGCCTGTTCTATTAAAACATTGTTAACTCGGTACTCCTGCAATGAGTAATTCCACTTCTTGAAAGATCCCCTCTTCGCTTAAACCCTCTTTTTCGACTTTAGGATCCCCTTCCACCCATTGGTTGGATTTTTTATCATGGACTTCAAATTTTCTGTTTATTTGGAGGACAGTTGAATTACCTTCTTTTTTTTGGAAGGTTAGGACATAGGTATCCCTGTAATCTTTTTGGATCGGCGGAAAATTTGCCGATAAAATTCGGAAGTATCTCTTGGTTTGAGTGGTGATTTTCCAACCGTCCTGATCGCTACTGGCAATAGGAATATCATTTTTCTTCAGGGTTTCCATTACTTTTTCCCAGATCACAGGAAGTTTGGCGGAATAGGCTTTTGAGGGTAAAGGAATAGGAGCAACCGGTTCCTTTTCCTGTCCGAAAACAAAACCTTGAGAAACCATTGTTATGATTAGAAAAGCAAGTAGCCAACTGAATCTTTTCATTTTAAATGAAGCCTCCCTTAAATTAAAACACCCTAACTTTTAACCATTTAATTTTGAATTATCTTAAATTTTTGTAACCTTTTTTGCTTACCTTTGTCAAGAAATTTTAAGGTTAAAAACCCAAGACTTAAATAACCTTTTGAAAAAAAAAGTTTTTTGGGTCCTGTGGTTTGACAAAGCCCCTCCTTAAAGTTATATTATTTTTGGGCTCATCCTGGAAGTGAGTGGGTAAATTTTGTCATTACCCGCCTGTCCGGCGGGCACTTGCAGGCAGGGGAAAGCGGAAATCCAGGCCCTTCCCGTCATTCCCGCGAAAGCGGGAATCCAGAAGGTGTTAATTTTTTGAATCTTGGATTCCTGCCTGCCGGCAGGCGGGCCCGATAAAAACATTCGGGAATGACGAACTGGATTTTGCAGGAACCTCTAATACTTCAAAGGCTTCAACCACAGAATGACTTTGACTTGACCCTTGCCCTGTATGGACCTTAAACACTTTTTAACAATTTTTACCCACTCGATTTCACGAAGACCCTCTTTTAAAAACCATCCTAAGGAATACCAAATTGGGTATTGAGGTATAGGGTAATCACTTTTTTTTGGGGATCCTGAATACCGGCAAGGGTACCCATTCGATCAACTGTGTTTTTCCAATCTCTTGGGGTGGGGGCCGCCCGCCAAACCGCCCTATTTTTAAAATCCAGTGCCGGGTCCGTCCACCCATGACACCCATTGCAATGAATCTTAAAATCCGGAGGAGGAGGCTGGGCCTGGGTCTTTGCTTTGATCACATACTCCTTCGATTGGGCAGAAATATAAGAGAGGCCGGGAATTGGAAAATCCTTTGGGGAACGCCACCGCTCTCCTCCGTTTTGGGTTATAAAAAGGCCGATGGAATGAGAGGCTGCATAGAGGCGTTCCCCATTTTTGGGGTCGATGGCCAACCCAAAGATTTTCCTGCTGGTTGGACCCTCAATTCCCTTATTAATGGCTTGATAATGATTTCCCCCGTCAACCGTTTTAAACATCCCTTTCCCATCGGTTCCAAGGTAGAGAAACTCGGGCTTTTTGGGGTGGACCACAAGCCAATTGGCATTTGTAATTTCCGGCGAAAGAGGATTCCATGTTTTTCCATCATTTAAACTCTTCATAAAACCCTTTCGTGTTCCAGAATAAAGGGTACCAGTTTTTGAATCGTAGGCCAAAGGCAGGGCTCTAACTCGCGTAACCTCTTTCAGTAAAGGTTTGGACCAAAAAGAAGAGAAACCCTTTTCCAACGAAAAATCTCCCTGCCTTCGAAAAAGATTCCCTCCATTCTGAAGCAAAAGAAACCCGGGCCGGGATCTATTTGGAGGAACCATTAAAAGGGTCATTTGCTGATCGGGGACCGGGCCGGGGATGCCCCCCGGAAGCAAACCCCATTGGTCCCCTCCATTTTCACTCAAGAAAAGTCCAAGGCTGGTCAAAGCATAGATCCGTTTTGAGTCTTTAAGATCAAACACCAAATCCAAAATGGTTGTATTGGTAAGTCCGGTGTTAATTTCAAACCAACTCTTCCCCCCGTTATTGGTCCTATAAATTCCGCCTGCATGGGTTCCCGCCATTAAAACCTCTGGGTTGAGAGGGTCCATTTTCATTGTATATACACTTGGATTTTTAAACCCTCGGTTCATGGAGGTCCAGGTCTGTCCAAAATCGGTACTCTTGTATACCCCATAAATCCAAAACGATGCATACACAACCGACGAATTTTCAGGATGGACAATAATGCCACTGTTATGAATAAAAGGCAGAATTTCCTTTTTTTCTTCGGCCGCTACAATAGAAAATACCACTATTGAACAGACCAGCCAGGCAGCATAGAATATCTTCACGATCTTGGACCAAAGAAATTATTGAGGTAACCATAAATGGAGGCTTTTTCTTCCGGTGTCATGGGATTTCTTCCCTTACCAGCCATCCGGTCCATGGTCTCTTTCCAATCACGGGGGGTTGGAGAAATTCTCCAATAAGAGGTGGGATAATAATTCAGGACGGGATCAGTCCAACCATGACATTCATTACATTTTTCTTTCCAAACCAGCGGAGGGGAAGGTATATTTTGTGAAGCTTTTTGAATAGGGATCAGGAAACTCACCACTGCATGATAACTGGGTGGGTCCATTTGGACAAGACGCCAGGACTCTCCCCCATCCTTGGAGGTGGCAATCATACCTGGGGTTCCTGCATAGAGCTTCAATGGGTTGGTCGGGTCAATGGCAAGACCCTTTATCACATTATGGGTAAGACCGTTATTCTTTTCCTCCCAGGTCCGCCCCCCATCGGAACTTCTAAATACACCCTTTGCGCGGGTCCCAATGAAAATGTTCATGGGATTACGGGGATTTAATACGATGCGATGAACCCAGCGCATGGGAGGAGTTTCCATCAGGTTCCATGAATTTCCTTCATCTGTGCTTTTATAAATCCCTTTTCCCGAAATCGCCCCTCCATACAATGTCTTTATTCTTGGGTCATATGCAAAAGCCGTCAATTTAGCCCCATCCACCTTTTCCCTAAGCGGCTCCCATTCGGAGCCTCCCTCTATCCTTCTGTAACCTCCATTAGGTGTCCCCATTAAAAATACGGATTTCGCCGAAGGAGAAGAGCGCAATACAAGGAGATTTCGAACATAGAATTCGGGGGCGACTTTCCGGTTTTTCTTAAAAGCCGGTTTCCACGACAAACCCCCGTTTTCACTTTTAAAGACCTCTCTCAGAGTGGCTGCATACATGATATCGGGATCAATGGGATCAAAAACCACGTCTTCCATATGGGTATCCGTCAGTCCCTCACTGACCTCCACCCAATTGGATCCGCTATCCGCACTTCGATAAATCCCCCCACCCGGCGTGGCAGCAAAAAGAATTTCGGGCTTTCGGGGATGAATGGCCATTGAATAGACATCTGAAGTTCCAAGCCCATTAATAGCCAGCTTCCATGTTTTTCCCCCGTCAGTACTTTTCCACATCCCATAAAAATGGCTGGATGCGTAAACAATTTCTGGATTTTTATAATTGATAACGATTTGAGAAATCTGAAGGGGCTCCCTGGCCATCCTTCGATGAAGGGCGGCCCGTAATGGTTCGAGAATGGATGTAAATCCGGGAAGACCCACTAAAATTAATAGGCTAACCACCACCAAGATTAAAAACACACTCAATAAAACCACCATTTTTTTTGAGGAAATTTTTTTCAACGGTTGATACCTTCTTCTTTTTTAACCAAAGGATTAAAAAAAATGGAAACGGTATTGGCATTGGTGTTCGCTACGGCAATATCAGGAGCGCCATCTTGGTTAAGATCGGTGATAATTAAAGGTTCAAAACTTAAATTGGAAACAATTTCCTTTCGTCCAAGTTGGAGAATCTGGGATCTGGCAAAAGAAAAATCCCCCTTTCCGTTGTTGTACAAAATAATTACCCGCCCGTTCTGATTCACCGGCCGGCTTGCCGTAACAAGGTCAAAGGCCCCATCCCCGTCCAGGTCAGCGGTGGCAATCCCTTGTGGAGCCAAGAGACCTCCGGTGGCTCCCCCTATGTCCGATTCTTTACGAGCAAGGGGAGGAAATAAACGGTGATCAAAATGTCCACCTTTCTTTCCAAAAAGGAAGGAGATGCTACCATCCCCTTTTAAACCGGACCCGGGATTGGCCACCGCAATGTCTTCAAACCCATCACGGTCGAAATCGGCAACCGAAAAAGATCTGGCCTCACGATCCAATGGAAAGGTTTTAGCACGGGAAGACGAAAACCCTCCCTTCCCATTACCAGGGAGGATTAAAAGATCGGCTTTTCTAGCCTCCCCGTTTTTAAAAGTCCATACCACTGAAGCAATATCCATTTTCTGGTCATTATCAAAATCCCGAGCTTCCACTTGCCAATGCTCATCCCCGATAGATATATATTGGGGAGAGTTTTTTTGGGGAGAGATAAACCCTCCTCCCTTTTTTTTCCCTAATAAAACTGATAGGACGCCTTCTTTCCAATGGCCCACGGCAAAATCGTTCAATCCATCTCCGTTAAAATCTGCAATGGCAATATCATCAGGGGCCTTTCCTCCCGATGGCATGGTATTAATTACTTTAAAGGTTTCCATCGATACGATATGGAGAAGTGGTTTTTGAGGGATTGAATCAGGATTGGCACAATTGGAAACGACAATAAACGGAAATCGGCTTCCCTCCGAATGAAATACGGCCATTCCGATGGCCGATGTGGGAACCTTAATTTCTTTTGGGGGTTTAAAATTTCCCGGATTTTTGGGATCAGAGAAAAAAACCGCAAACCGATTACAAAACCCTGTAACCGCCAAATCCGCTAATCCATCCCCATTGAGATCCGTTGCAACTAGATTGGTCGGAAAACATCTTTTGTCTTTAAAAACTGGCATATCCGACCGGTTCTTCTCCCAAAGTGGATATCCCCAGCTTAAAGTAACGTTTGTAAAGAAAAAAACCGAAAAAAGGAGGAAATAAACAGAGCAATGATTGTATTTCTTAAGCCATCCCATGGCTCTAAATATAAAAACCAAAAGGGGGTAAGTCAATACATTGTGAAAACAAAATAGTTCTATAAAGATTTTTTGACTCCGGTTTTTTCATAAAAACTTCCACCGAATTATTGGAAATTTCAAAAAAAAACGTTTATTTCAAACCATAATACGTATTCAAATAGTCCAAAATCTCAATTTCTTCAGAGGCCGACAGCTGGGCCGTGGTTTTCATTCGCTCCAGGGTCGCAGTCCAATCCCGCCTGGAAGGAAAAGTCCGCCAAAAGGTTTGATTTTTTTGCCCGTTTAAAATGGGATCCGTCCATGCGTGGCAAGTTTGACATTTGGAAAAAGAAGTGGGTGGAGGGGGTACCTCTTTAGACGGGGGGTTTCGGGTTAAAGATCCCCTCAACTGATCCCAGGTAGGGAATCCGGGAACCTTTCGATGGGTCCAGTTTTTCCCTTGATTTTCTGATGTAAAAATCCCTTGATTATAGGTGGCAATAATTAAAAATCCTTTTATCTCTGGATGAACGCCAAGAGCTTTAACACCGATCTCTGATAGCCCATTGTTAATCGATTTCCAGGTTTTCCCTTCATCACTGCTTTTTAACATTCCCTTATTATTGGTTGCCAGATAGATGATATGAGGGTCAAAGGGGTCAACTGCAATGCGGTTCACCCAGACCTCTTTTAACCCGTCCCCTATCAAACCCCATGATTTTCCCCCATCCCTGCTAAGGTATAAACCTTCTCCCCGTCTTGCTCCCATATACAATTCTTTAAAAGAAGCAGAAGATCCGAAAGCAGTCACCCTTAAACCGCTCAGGTCATCCCCGAACAATTCCCATTTTTTACCCCCTTCCATCCTTTGGTATCCATGCTCCCCGGTCCCAACCACAAAACGCCGGGTTTTCCCGGGGTATATCAATAAGCGGCGATGAAACGTAGGGTCCATTACCCGGGGGTTTTCTATGAACAGTGGGGCCCACGAGTTTCCCAGATTCTGACTGACAAAAATCTCCCGAAGGGTAAGGGCATACACAATGGAGGAATCCACCGGATCAAATACAATATCATAGACCGACGTATCCGTTAGGCCATTGTTTGCGGGCTCCCAGGTGTCGGCACTATCCTTGCTTTTATAAATTCCACCACCTGCAGCCCCAATCAATAAAATTCGGGGATCTTTTGGATAAACCGCAATGGTGTAATAATCAGATGCTCCCATTCCCCTCATTTTCTGTTCCCATGTCTTCCCTTCATCTTTACTTGTATAGACCCCGTAAAACGTACTGGATACATAAATGTTCTTGGGATTTTGGGGGTCAAACACAATTTGGGAGGCCCCCAATCCGGTTCCCCGTTCAGATCCGGACTTGGCCTCTGCCAAAAAATGAAAACTCCCCGAAATCCCCACAAAGGCCGCAAGAAAGGTTAGGATTAATACTTCTTTTGATTTAACGGAATAGCTCATTAAAGGTTTTTTAAAACCCAATCCACTGTTGTTTAGGGATTAAAAACGGCGATAAAGATTTCAGAATTTTCATCCAGGTTACTTCCCTCATGGATATCACGGTCGGACCCGAAAGCCATTCTGGAACCCGAGTCATCCATGGATGGCGTATGGTTAAAATCCCGGATGGTGTGGGTTACCTGCCTTATCTTTTTGGTTCTCGTATTAAAGGTGAAAATTTCCATATTGGGATGCCCGGAATCTTCATTTTCCCCCAAAAAATCGCAATCGGATGAAAATCCGACTTTGCTCCCATCCCCAGAAAGGTTGGGGTTATGGATACGACAATTCTTTGGTTCAATCAAAGAGGCCCATTTTGAGGAGCCGATCTCAACCAGAAACAATTTTTGGTCCCCTCCTTTCTTTTCATCCAAAACGGGTTGACCCTGATTGACCAGGAAAACGCCCCTTGACCCATCTCCGTTCAAAGAGGGAGGGAAATGAATATGCCCAAAGTTCCCCAAGTTTTCAGGCGGGTTTATTGAAAAGGCCTCTTTCGTATTCAAATCATATAACGTTAAACTTAACCTGCTCCTCTTTAAGGGCTCATCTTGGGTATGGGGGAATGAAGTCGCAATGAGAACTTTTGTCCCGTCTTTGCTTAACCCTACCCGATGGGTTTCACGATGATTCTTTAGGGACCCAAAGGAAGGAGAAAGAACCGGGTTGGTTAATGGGGAAAAACTTTTTCTCTCCCGTTCATAGATAAATACTTGGGGGCTTTCAGGATCTTCCTCTTCGCCTCCTAATTTAGAGGAGGAGAGAAAAACTAAAAAACGGGCATTCTTACTGATAATAGGATGACTATTGATTGAAGGAGAAATGGAATGGGTGATTTGATCCAAATGATGAGTGTTTGTGTGATACAGGAAAATCTCAGAGTTTCCATCCGCATTTTTTTCTGGCACAAGATCAGCGGAAGACCTAAAAGTTACATAATTCCCATCATAATTGATGCTGGGTTGGTTATTTTTTCCCTGCCCTTCCGTTTTTGTGATCTGATAAAAAGTCTTTTTATCCAAATCATAAAGAAAAACCTCATAATTTTGGTCAATGTTAGACCCCAACACAATGTCACAGTCGGAAAGAAAAACTACTTTTTTTCCATTTCCACTGATGGAAGGCTGGAAGTTCTCACACAAAGTGGTAAAAGAGATTTGCTGAAATTGGACGACCTCGGAACAAACCTTGCTTGTAGGGAGAAAAAAAACAATTAGAGAAAAGACCCCAATAAACCATTTCATGGTTGTAATTTACTTTTCCCGATGGACTGTAAAGAAGGCCGAAGTCCCCGCTTGGCTTCCTCCAAACGTTCTATCAATTCTTGTCGGCGGTAGGCCGTATAGGTTCCTTGAATAACCCCTTTTCTCATTCGATCAAGGATTTTATCAATCTCCTTCTCACTTAGGGTCCGGGCCTCCTCAGCGGTGTGCCAATGGGAAAAATCAAGATCGGTGACCCTTTTCGAAACCACGTAACTGTTTTGGGAACCCCTTAAAGGTTTATGGGGTTGATTCACCACTTTTTCAAAAACCACTGGAGGAACCGTACTGGCCGAGGGAAACCTTCCCAACATATGGGTTTGGGTTTTAACAATTTGATAATATTTCCGGTACAATAATAAAGCATGATCATGCCCTCCCAGGGGAAGTCCCCCTACAAGGTCCATTTGATCGTTGTTAACATAGGGAAATAAAGAAAGGTTGCTCATTCTGGCCTCGGTAATCCATTCATAAAAATCTCCTTTTTCAGAAAAAGGATTCTTATAATCCTTGATTCCCTTAAAATCCTGAAGTTGCCATCCCTCGGGTCCAGGAAGTTTCCTTTGAAGACTCCAAACACCATCTCTCACCACACCGATACTGGCGCTATGACATCCGATGCAGAATTGGTTTTCCTCCCGGATGGAGGGACGCAATTTTCCGGATTCCACATCCCCTTCCAGAAAAGAGAGCAAATCCCATCCCGCATGGGCATAAATTACACCGTAGGGATTTTTGGGCCCTCCAGAAATTTTTTCCAACGTTTTTTCATATTCCGATTGTGGATCTGGAAGCCCCGAGGGACTCCCCAGAATTAAATCCTCTTTTTTGGAAACCATAATATCTTCATCTGAAACGGACTTGACCATATACCGGTAATCCTGTATTCGAGCCGCTTTTCCAAAAATAGGGTCAAGGTAATAGATCGCCAAGATAAATTCGGTCCCTTGTGGAAAATGATATATTCGGATTTCTTGATCCGATGCTTTTCCTTGATAATATTTTGAAGTGTCCTCTCCCTTAATGGCCCTTTCCACATTTTCAAGGTTTCGATCATAAATGGTTTGACTCAACGTTCCGTTTTCATCTAACCGAAATCTCAATGGGAGCCGGATAAAAATTTCTTTCCAACCCCCCAATGCTCCCGGATAGGTAAAGGGCAAGGGTTTCCACTTAAAGGCCCGCCACCCATTATTCGCCCATCCGTTTCTGGGATTAACGGTTGAAGGATCTAGATCGGGAAAATACTTGAATGGCCCATGACCCTTTCCTTTTTGGATGGTTTGAAAATCAGCCATAGGGTTTTTAAGATCCAATCCGCTTCTTTTAATAGCCTCAGCAAGATTGTCAACCCCCATATAATCGGATACCTTTGTGGGAATTGAAGCCGGGGGAACAATGCTGTCCAGCCAAGTGGGGTCAAAAACATTTAGCCAGGGATTAATATTATGGGTGGTTTGAGGCCAGACTTTTTGTCGAAAGGCATCATCGAATACACCATCTATATTCGGTTGATGACAAAACCGGCAGGTATTGGTTTCCGTAGGCCGAAAGGTGATCGAAAGGGCATTTCCCGAAAAGTGCATGAGTCTTTGGTTGACAAAACAGTTGGGCATAACACGAAACAGATCTTTCCCTGTTTCATGGGTTTTTTCAAATGCTTTAAAAAAAAGTCTAGCGTATTCCTTCCCATAGCGGTTTTCCATGATAGAACGGACCTGAGAAAGGACCTCCAAATCAATTTTTCCATCCTTAACCAAGGGAAAACCAAAGGAAAAAGAATAAACGCCATTGATTATTAAAAGAAAAATGGCTACTTGAAAAAATCTTTTTCCAAAATGCTTAAAGAAAAAAGGCATAAAAAACCTGATCAAAAATTAAAAGGGTTTTAAATAATCATACACTCCCTTAAACTTTTCCTAGCATCTTAATATAAACCTTGTCAACCCCTTAAAGGTTTTAGGAAAAAAAACCATGTTACCCTTCCACTAAAATATAAAGGTGATCTATTAAAATTTTATTTTTAAGGGGAGGTTCATTGTTTCTGTTTGCATCTCTAACCCTTATAAAAATGTTGCCTTTTTGAAGTTTAGGCAATTCAAAGAACTGATAATTCCAATCTTCACGGGTAGCTTTGAGCGAAAACATTTCTTTATATTCCCGATTATCCACCGAATAGGAAAAAACAAATTCCTCCCCCACAGTTGTTTTTGGGTGGTATCCGCGAATCACAAGGAGAAAGCGTTTTCCTCCCGGATTTCTAAATTTCCATACATGATCCAACCCGCTTGTTTCCTCAATGGGACTCTCCTCCAGGGTTTGGTAAAGAAAAAACCCTGTATGAAGATCCTTTAAACTTCCCTGGACCGATCCTAGTTTGGTTACTTCCTCAAAAGGAACTAAACGCTGGCTAGGGGAAAGACCCGAGGTCCGAAAAATTTGAGCTTCCGGTGGACTATCGATTCCCAAATACAGGAAATTTTTAAAATTGGTCATGGCTTCAACTGTTTTAAATCCGACTTCCCCCACCTCTTCCCAATGCAACCCGTCCATTGTACGAACAATCAAACGATTGATACTGGCATATAAAGCATGGTTAAAAACCACCATAGAAGCCACATACCCTTTTTTAGTCTCGGGGGAAAAAACTTTTTTCCACTTTTTTCCATCACCGGTATTCCAAATTTCTCCGGTATTGGTCGTCCCCACGAAAAGTTCTTGATTAAAAACTCCTGCACCCCTTAGACCGGTTCCGCCATCTAAAGAAAGGAGAACCTGGGACCAGGATAGGCCGTCTTCCGAGGAATACATCTCCCCCCCTTCCAACCCAACAAACATCACCCCTTTAAATATAGTTATGAAACGGATCCAAAGGGACCAGGAAGGCTGAACCTTATTTTTTAAAGCAACAACCCGCTCCCATTCCTTACCATCCTTTGACCTGTAAATCTCAGAAGCAGCGGTTCCCGCGTAAAGATTCCCATTAAAAACCCCAAATGCCGTGACCCCCTTTTGTTGGAAGGGAAGAAGGCCTACCTGTTTCCAGGTCTGTCCATCGGAACTCCTCCAAATTTGTGGTTCGGGATCAAACGTTCCCGCATAGAGATACTCTTTAAAGGGAATCAGCCCATAAACTTTATCGTGGCCGGTGGCCGCCACTTCCTTCCATTCAAGACCGTTCCCAGACCGAAAAATTCTCCCCCCTCCCTCGGTTCCCATGTAAAGATGGCCTTTCCATTCCTTTAACGAGACCACATTCCATCCGCTTTTCTGATCCGCAGTAAACACTTTCGTCCAGGTTAAAGGATAAACCTTACCAGGATAATTTTTTTCTAAATAAGCCACAACATTTTTTTGTTCATCTGGGGTCATTTTGCAGCCAAACACCCTAACCATATATTCCACTGACTGAAGCCAATCCCTTGCCTCCGAATGGATTAAAGGTTTTTTATCGCAATGACCTGAAATGCAATCATCGTTAATCATCGTGGAGTGACACTGCCCACAAAGCTTCTTTACCCTTATTGGTGGGGGTTCCATTCCGACAACGGTTTGAGCAAATCCCATAAAAAATATAATTAAAACCCCTTTTAGAAATTTTTTCCATTTAAGGTTCATAAAAAGGACCTTAAGCCTTTAAATTTAAGAATCTATCTTTAACCTAACTTAAAATTATATTTTATTAAGCCAGTGTTCTCTATTACATCATAGAAATATTATTTTATTAATTTAAAAAATAAAAAAACCGTGTTATGAAAAAACACGGTATTCTCCTAAACGTACCTCTTATTGTTTTAGATCATTTTATTAAAAACTTAAATTTTTTTCCTTCAACTAATCCAAATCAAATACCCCCACCAATCCAACTCCTGTTCCTCCCACTCCACTCACAATCGCGGTATAAGCGCCGGGAGGTAATGTGACGTATATTGCCGAATCCAACGTACATCCCGTTGTCGCTGCTGTGCAGGGGTCTAACCCGGTTGCAATGATCTCTGCCGATCCTCCACAAGAAACCGTAGGGGCCGCGCACAACGGATCTGTACTCTGCCAATCATTATTCTGCGCAATCACAGTAGATCCCGAGAAAAGCTGCATCGTCGGATTAGCCATTGCCCCCGATACACCGAAATCCACCAGGCTTGGGCCTTGGGCACGCACTAAAAGCGTTTTGGGATCAGTTCCTCCAATAATAAATCCCGCAATTTGAACGTTGGCTCCCGTCCCAACAAATCCTCGTGTTGAAATATTGGTCAGAATTGAGGCGCCTGTAGATACCTCAAATACCCCAACCAATCCAACCCCCGTTCCCCCCA
Organism: Nitrospiria bacterium; assembly: GCA_036397255.1. NCBI lineage: Bacteria > Pseudomonadati > Nitrospirota > Nitrospiria > Nitrospiria bacterium. Next base: position 4,129 of record DASWJH010000019.1, on the reverse strand, counting down.
CTCCACTTACAATCGCGGTATAAGCCCCGGGAGGTAATGTGACGTATATCGCTGAATCCAACGTACATCCCGTTGTTGCCGCTGTGCAGGGATCTAGCCCTGTTGTGATGATCTCTGCTGATCCCCCACAAGAGACCACAGGGGCCGCGCACAACGGATCTGTATTCTGCCAATCATTATTCTGCGCAATCACAGTAGAACCCGAGAAAAGCTGCATCGTCGGATTAGCCATTGCCCCCGATACACCGAAATCCACCAGGCTTGGGCCTTGGGCTCTGATCAAAATCGTTTTTGGGCTTCCCCCTTCAATAATGAACCCCCCAATCATTACATTGGCCCCGGCCCCAACAAAACCTCTTGTGGATATGTTGGTTAGGATTCCCCCAGGAAGGATACTAAGGTCCTTTCCATCGCAATCTTGATCAATTCCATCATCAGGAATCTCAATTGCCCCTGGATAGATGGTTGGATCATTACCGTTACAGTCGTTTGCCGAATCCCAGCCGTCGATATCGTTATCGATAACTGGGGTTGCCAATAGAATTTGATAGACCCCCTCGGTATCGCTGGCAAAAGCAATGGGGGAGGCTGGATAATTGGGATGGTAATGGACATCGGTACAAGAACCCTCATGGAACGCCACACCTTCCCAGGTTTGTCCTCCATCCTCGGACTTTCTCAATCCATGTGTTCCCGATCCCGGAGCTGCTGAAGTACATAAAAGAACATTTCCATCTGAAGAATAGGATGGGCTCGCATCAATGTTTTGGATCGAATGACCGGGATCCGCTGCAGTATAGCTATTCCAGTTAGCTCCCTGGTCTGTGGAACGATAAACCAGATCCGAATCACCAACCGCGAAGACCGTTCCATCAGATGCCACGGTCACATCCACAACGGGAAGCCCGGAAAGAACCGGGGCTCCCCCAAAATTCAATCCATCGGTAGTACCCCACACCCCTTCTTGTCCACCACCCGTTACACCGGCATAAACATTATTTGCATTGTTAGGATCTATGGCGATACTTGAAAATCCAGAACCATCGGGCCCATTTAAATCGATCCTAATGCCCCAGCATAATCCAAAAAACTGCTGGTACCACTTATAGAGGTAGGCCCCATCGGTTTGTAGGCTTCCATCCCGCCAGGTCCCCGCCCAAACAACGCCATCCGTTGCAAAATTGGGGGAAACCGCAACCGATTCCGTATTCCAACCAGTGATGCCACAGGCCATACTGGTCCCATTCCAGGTGGTTCCACCATCGGTGGATTTGTAAAAATAGTATCGGGTTGTGGCAAATAAAGTACTGTCATTGGCATAAGTCGGAGAAATGCCTATTTCAACCACCTCGGTCCAGAAAGGAGGCGGAGGGTTGGCCCCGGCAGGCCAGATTTGTGTCTTATTCCAGTTATTTCCATCAAATTGGCATTTGTAAGCTCTATTTGCCCCTGTTGCCACAAAAATAGATCCGTCATTGCTAAAGTTAGGAGAAACCACAAAGTTGGTCACCCCTTCAGGAATGTCGCAAATTAACCCCACATCAATGGGACCTGTACTGGTTGCAATTTGAAATGCCGGTGAGGACTTCGGAGAAAAATTATCCGCGGCATCCATTGCTTCGATTTCATAGCTATACAGGGTTGATGGGACAATGCCTGAATCTAAAAATGTTGTGGTGGTGTTGTTTCCCACGGGTGTCGGATCTCCATTCCGGTAGATATTATAACTGGTCACCCCTACATTATCGGTGGATGCATTCCAGAAAAGAAAAACTTTCGTACCGGTTGTATCGGTAAATCCTCCAACGCCATCCGGTTGAGAAGGGGGGTCCGTATCCTGGGGGAGCGCAGCGGTTGTCACATTTAGAGGTGTGGATTTGGGGGAAAGGTTTCCTGCAGCATCAAAAGCCTCTATTTCATAGGTATAGGTGGTTTCGGGGGTAAGGCCTGAATCTAGAAAAGTTGTTGTTGTGGAGGTCCCGGTGGGAGTTCCCCCTAAATCCCGATAAATATTATATCCGGTTACCGCTCGGTTATCTGTCGATGGATCCCATGTCAATGTAATTCGGGTTCCAGAGACATCGGGTGTACTGATTACATTCATAGGCTGGGTGGGAGGGTCCGGATCGAAGGCACAGCTTTGCCCTTCCGGAGTCCCCGAAGGACACGTTGTGCTTAAAGAATACCAAGTATTTAAATAGGCCGTTGCAGCGGTAGACGAAGGAGAACCCTTACTGAGCATAAAACTAACGGTTCCACTCCAGCTATTTCGTCGGGCATGGGGATCAAAACCACCCCCATTTGCCGGGGAGAAGGCCGCACGCCGACTACTCCCACCCGCATTGCCTCCGGTAATCGTCAAATTATGACAGTGATTACACCCATCGATGGCCGGGTCTTCTGCAAAGGCACCCGCAGCCGTGTGATTTGCAAGGCTTAATTTTGGAAACCCTAAAATCAAAAAGAAGCTGGACCCTATTAAAACCGAAAAGAATAATAATCTTTTATTGTTCAATAAATAACTCATTGGGCCATCCCTTTCCCTACCTTTAGCCACATGGTTCGCTGCATTCCTGCGTCATTGGTAAAATGCTCAGCCGTGGCAGTGTACCCTTTTTTGAGGGAACCCAAATTCTCCAAAGAGAGCGTCTTCCCATCTAGTGTAACTTCCGTCTCCCCGGTTAGCTCCAGAGAAACCCTCTTTCCATTTTCCTTTTGAATCATCACATAATGCCCAATCTCATCTACAAGAAAAATCGTTCCGGATGAAACGGACTTTCGAACCTCAATTTCATTGGCCGTTTCAGAATGACCCATGCCCGGGGAAAAACCCCCCATAAAAAAAAGGACCAAAACCAAAATTATAAACCGATTCATAACAGGCCTCCATTACCCTTCGTTTTCCCAAAAAGAATTAATCATTAACTTCAAAAACCTCTGAAAAAATCTCTTCCCCACGTATAAAGGCAAAAATCAGTAATTTTGCGTCCTGGATCACGCCAAGAACATTCTTCCATTTTTTCCCATCCAGATCAGGAACCATTCCATTAATCAGGATAATCTGGTCTTCCTTCTCAATCCCAATTATTGGAAAATCCACCTTGGTTTTAATTCCCGGAACCCATTCCTCTCCTCCTCCAATGACCAGGGTGGCCTCACCCGGAACCATCTGTCCGGCATCAAAACTTTCTTTCAAACTTTTCACAAGCCTTCCCCGGACATCCTCAGGAATCAATATGGGCTGGTTCACCAAGCCCATGATTTTTTCGTTCAGGAGAGCATTCAGGTCGGTTCCATGCTCATACCCATCCCTTGGGGATTCCACCAATGGAGGAAATCCTTGTCCTTCATTCCCTCCCAGAGAAAGAATGCTCCTTCCCCTTGGGGTATCTAAAATAACCCGGAACCGTTCGACCCGGACTACTTGGCTCCCATTAATACTCTCTCCTACCCCAACCCATTTCCGTTCTGTGATTTCTGGATGCTCAAAGATGGCAAAAGCATGGCCCTGTTGAAGGCCGGTTGCGCGAAGGGTCCACTCAAATCCGCTTTGGCTTGTGTAAGAATGGTCCGGAAAACAAAAAAATATCCCTGTTATTAAAAGAAGAAGAGTGATTTCTTTTTTTCCCAAAAGCGGCATTTCAGAAATCCTATTCGATATCAGGGAATAAATTTATTTTGGAATAGATCAAGGATGTTTATTATTGTTCAACAAAAAAGGTGACTCAAATCAAATCAAATTTTCTCTATTTCGTTGAAAATACTGCAATTTCAGCTCCTTAACCGATGGTTCTTTCCCCACTACCCACGTGTTATACACTTTTTGTTAGTCTAACCCTAGTCAAAATATAGTAATATTGTCGTTTTGAAATTTTTTAATTTAGTTTATTTTAAAACATCTCGTATATCTTCTATAAAAAATATTCGTTTCTGGAGAGAAAAATAAAGATTTTTTTAAGAAATTTATTTCCTAATTTATTTCAAAAATTGGGTCTTCGTGTAATCGAGTGGGTAAAAATTGTTAAAAAGTGTTTAAGGTCCATACAGGGCAAGGGTCAAGGCAAAGTCATTCTGTGGTTGAAGCCTTTGAAGTATTAGAGGTTCCTGCAAAATCCAGTTCGTCATTCCC